>JAILIO010000179.1 GCA_024695225.1 Lachnospiraceae bacterium | reverse complement strand
GGAGGTTTTGGTGACCACTGGAGCTATGTTCTGGACAGGCTTTCGGATCACAGGATCGATCCAACGGTTTTCATCACCCACAGGTTTTCATTAAATGAACTAAAAAAAGGGCTTGAGATCATGAGAGATAAAAGTGAGGATTACTGTAAAGTCATGATCCTGGCCGGAACCTGACAGGCAGCAGGGAACCATATCGGACGCCGGTGAGTGTCAAAGCAGTGGCGCATATCAACGCAGTGGAGTATGTCAAAGCGGCGGAGTATAGGAAAAAGTTATCGCCGGTGCCTGATTTTATGTATTATGCAAAGTAAAAAAATAACAGTAAAATCTTAAGCTGTTAGACAGGAGGAAAATGAGTACAGAAAAGGAACAGCCGATCATACATATCGATCATCTGAGCAAAGTCTTTGAGACCGCAGAACACAAGGTGGAAGCGCTCAAAGATGTGACCCTGGACATTATGAGAGGGGATATTTTCGGTATCATAGGCATGAGCGGCGCCGGGAAGTCAACCCTTGTGAGATGTCTTAATTTCCTTGAATATCCCACGGAAGGCGACGTGATAGTCGAAGGCCGGAGCCTCAGGGATATGGCGCAGAAGGAACTGAGAAAACAGAGGACCAGGATGTCCATGATATTTCAGAGCTTTAATCTCCAGCAGCAGAGAAATGTCCTGGACAATGTGTGCTTTCCTCTTCTGATAAACAAGGTCCCAAAGAAGGAGGCGGTGAAAAAGGCCATGTCTCTTTTGGAGGAAGTGGGGCTTTCTGAGAAGGCCAGGAATTATCCTTCCCAGCTGTCCGGTGGACAGCAGCAGAGGGTGGCCATAGCCAGGGCTCTTGCAAACGATCCTGCGATCCTTCTGTGCGATGAAGCCACAAGCGCCCTGGATCCCAATACTACAAGGGAAATACTGGCGCTGCTGAAAAAGATAAATGAGAACCACGGTATCACCATCGTGATCATAACCCATGCAATGTCCGTTGTGACGGAGATATGCAACAAGGTGGCCATAATCGATTCGGGCAGTGTGGCTGAGACAGGGGATGTGATGGAGGTGTTCAACAATCCCAGGACTGAAGCTGCGGTCAGACTGGTGATGTCATCGGGGTGGAGAGAGATATCAAGCATCCGCGGAGATCATCTGGTGAGGATAGTATTTTCGGAGAATTCCTCAAGGGAGCCCGTGATAGCGAATATGATCCTGAAATTCAACCAGCCTGTGAATATAATGAGGGCTGACACCAGGGACATAGGTGGCATAGCAAAGGGACAGATGGTGCTGCAGCTTCCGGACGACGCGGACATGAGAAAACAGATGACGGATTATCTCATAGAAAAGGGACTGGCAGTGAATGAGGTTGCATCCATGATGGAATTTGAGGAGAAGTACGATGGCTGAATTTTTTGAAGAATACGGGAAACTTCTGGCGGAAAATACCGGCATAACCCTTTATATGGTGCTGGTGTCCACTCTGATAGCTTATGTGATAGGAATACCCATGGGGATAGGACTTGTGGTGACCGCAAAGGACGGTCTTCGCCCCAACAGGATCATTTACGGGATTCTGGATGTGATAGTGAACATAGTGAGGAGCATTCCCTTTCTGATCCTGCTGATCCTGATAATGCCCCTGACCAAGATGATCGTCGGAAAGACCTACGGAGCCAGCGCAACCGTTGTGCCCCTTGTGATGGCGGCAGCCCCTTTCATCGCAAGGATGGTGGAATCCTCTCTTCTGGAGGTAGATCACGGGGTGATAGAGGCAGCCCAGAGCATGGGGGCATCCAACTGGACTATAGTCTTTAAGGTCATGATAAACGAGGCCAGGACATCCCTGATCACCGGGGCTACCATCGCCCTTGCCACCATATTGGGGTATTCTGCAATGGCAGGCACTGTCGGAGGAGGCGGCCTCGGAGATGTGGCTATACAGTACGGTTATTACCGTTATCAGACCGGAGTGATGGTGGCTACAGTGGTGCTGCTGGTGGGGCTGGTACAGCTCATGCAGGCGGCGGGGATGAAACTGGGGAAGGCAATGGATCACAGGCTTTCCAGGTAGAGAAGGGACAGTGACAGAGGCCCCCGGTTTTCGGTATAAAAGCGGATAAAGCTCTGAGAAGGGCTTTCCGGATATAAGTTGTCGCTGCAGTTATATTCGCGGCGCAGCGGCGGCAGATGTACGGGCGGTATCTCAAGCCCAAAGTAAGGAGGGATGATATTATGAAAAAGAAGATCACAGCAATTCTACTTGCATCGGCGTTCTCATTTACGGCGCTTGCAGGATGCGGTTCACAGGCACCTGCTGCAACAGGGGGCCAGGCGCCTGCGGCGTCAGAGGCTGCCCCCGGCGCAGCCTCCTCGGGAGAGGCTGAGACCATCACTATTGCTGCCACGGCAGCGCCCCATGCGGAGATCCTTGAGTCTGATGTGGTGACCGAGGCTCTTGCTGCGGAAGGCTACAAACTGGATGTCAAAGTCTTTGAGGACTATGTACAGCCGAATAATGTGGTGGAATCCGGAGAGATCGACGCCAATTATTTCCAGCACATAACCTATCTGAAGGATTTCAACGAGGAAAGCGGGACGCATCTGGTGTCTGCCGGAGAGATCCACTATGAGCCCTTCGGCATCTACGCAGGCAAGAAAGACAGTCTGGACGCCATTGCAGACGGGGACGCCATAGCCGTTCCCAACGACACCACAAACGAAGCCAGGGCGCTTCTCCTTCTGGAAGCCAACGGCCTTATTAAACTTGAGGAAGGCGCAGGGCTTCTGGCCACAAAGAACAGTGTCACTGAGAATCCTCACAACCTGGAACTTGTTGAGGTGGAAGCCGCTCAGGTTCCCCATCAGCTGGACAGCGTGGCTTTTGCGGTCATGAACGGCAATTACGCCATGGAGGCAGGATTTACAGTGGCAACCGATGCACTGGCCTATGAATCCCAGGATTCAGATGCGGCTACAAATTATGTGAATGTAATAGCAGTAAAGGAAGGAAATGAGAACGATCCCGGGATCGCAGCCCTTGTAAAGGTTCTCAAATCCGATGCGGTAAAGTCCTGGATGGAAGAGAAATACGAAGGGTCCGTGGTGCCTTACTGAAAAGGGACGCCGGCCTGACTGCACAGGACCGCATGCAAATAACTGTATATTTTGTAAAATTGATCATGACATATTGAAATTTAAGATGATAAAAGCCGGATACCTGCCGCGGGTTCCGGCTTTTTGTCTGTATCTGAGGAAAATTCCCCAGTGGTGTGCCTATTTTAAGCCCGTTTTTGGGTTATAAAAAAATCTCGATTTATTGCTTTTTATGTTATATAATACCTTTGGATTTTTCTTTATGACGGTATATGTTGTTTATGAAAGGAGCGGCTATGGTTAAGACCATCGTTGGGGTGAGCACAAAGAATGACCCCAAACAGGCAGTTCAGGAGGCAACATCCCGGTTCGGGACACCGGTTCTGCTTATATTTACAGTGGAATTCAAGTATTTCGAAGAAACAGTCAGGCTTTTGGACGAAAAGTTTCCCGGGGTTCCCTGCATCGGCACCAGCGGAAACACTTTTTCAAACGGAACTGAACACAACAAGCATCTGGTGATCACATCTTTTGAAAGCGGTGTGGAAGCCGTCGCCGGGGTTGTGGAAGACATAGCCCGCGCCCCCATGAAGTCAATAAAGTCCGTAAAAGACAATGTGAGAAAGATCGGGGCGGGCTCAGAAAACACAGTCCTCATTGAATTTACAACAGGTTATGAAGAACAGGTCATAACCACCTTTCAGACGGTCCTTGAGGGAACCCGCATAGGGCTTGTGGGGGGCACCACCTTCAATTACGAGGATACCGATGTTTCCGAGGTCGCCGTCAACGGAAAGATATATCAGAATGCATGCGCATATGTTCTCATAAAGAATCTGGGGGGCAGGATAAAAACCTATCGTGAGAATATCTACGGCAAGGGAGATCATTCCACGCACATCGCCACCAAGGTAAACCGTGAAAAGCGCGAACTGATCGAACTGGACGGCCGTCCTGCGGCAGATGTATACTGCGCAGCTGCCAATGTCAACAGGAGTCAGGTGACAGAGTCCACTTTTGACCATCCTTTCGGCAGATGCGTTGCGGATGAGATATTCATCACTTCCATAAAATCCTGCGAGACCAACGGCACTCTGGGGCTGTTCAAGCAGCTGAATGAAAATGATGCGGTCACCATCATGGATATAGGGGATGTGATGGATATAAACGACACTACCCGCCAGAAGATACACAGTGATATAAGCCATGCTTCATATGTTTTCAGCGTGGATTGCGTATTCAGATATCTTCTGATGACCGGAAGACATATTTTCACCGATTATATGAACGGCATGAAGCAGATCGCAGACAATCATATGGGGTATATTGCAGGTGGAGAGCAGTTCAGGAATCAGCATACAAATCAGACCATGGTCTGTGCTGTTTTTGAGTGAACTGGGAGTTGATCCAGGTTTCCATGGCGAAGGAGGATAAGGATGTTTGAATTTTTGAAAGGGAAAAAACAGGAAACCCAGGCGGCAGCTCCTCAGGTTGACCGTTCGGAGATTTTGAAGGAAGGACTTTTTCCCATAGAGTACGCTGGGGAGTACCTTCTCAAGAAGAAAGAAGAGCTTCTGAAGGAGGAGGCTTCCACCATAGATAATCTGGCGGAGATCGGGAGTTCATTTGATATGATCGTGAGCCAGAATGAGGAGTTCACAGGATCCCTCACCGAACTGGAGGAGGAGTTCTCATCCATGAAGGATATCATCAGTGAGATGGGGGCGTCTTTTGAAAAGATTGACGACAGTGTGAACATCAGCCGTGAACAGATGGCAGCTGTGAAAAACAGTTCCGACGAACTGATAGAGAGTTTCAGCCAGATCAGGGAAGTATTTGAGGAGTTCAACAAGGGATTCTCCGCTATCCGCGAGGATATGCAGGGGATAGTCGGGATCGCAAACCAGACAAACCTCCTGGCTCTGAACGCCGCAATAGAGGCTGCCAGGGCCGGAGATGCGGGCAGAGGCTTTGCGGTTGTGGCTGACGAAGTGAACACTCTGTCCTTTGGGATCAAGCAGCTTGTGGATTCCGTCAATAAAAGCATGGCCAGCCTGGACACCAGCGCAGAGAGCCTGCTGAAAGCAATAGACGACACCAGTGAAAGCCTTGGAAGGTCCAATGAGATGATGAAGGATGCAGACGATTCCATTGGAAACATAGGCAATGTGGCCCGTGACATCTCGGTTGAAAATGAGAAGATCGTAAATCGTTTCGCCGAGTGTGAAGGGTCTCTCGATTCGGTGACTGCGAAGATAAGGCAGGCAGGGGAATCCTACGAGCAGCTTGAGCGCAGTCTTGAGGAGACCAAAAATGATGTGACCCGAAAGGGCTTCATATTTGAGGATATGCAGAATGTACTGGATCAGATCAAACCTATGGCGGAGGATCTGAAAAAAGAGATATAAAGCATTTGAATCGCTTTCTGGGGATTTCATCCCCTGCCCGATTGAATGTCAGAACCAGATGAGAGCGCACCGGTTTCTGCCGGTGCGCAGTTTTTTGAAAAGATCGATATGGATACTCTTATAAAAGGCTTTGATAAATACCCTGAGGCTACTGCGGAACTGAACATCCGCGGTCTTCGCAGCATGCTGCTGACCGAAGTGGCCCTGGGGCTTGTGAATCTGATCGTGGCTGTACTCCAAAATGACGGGACAGAGATAAAACAGGCATTTACGATCCTTTTTGCCAGTATTATCGCCGCCGCCATTATGCGCAGCCTGAGACGGGAACACTCAAATATGTTATTTGTCCGTGTTTCATATTATGTGTGTATGACGCTTTTCCTCACCCTGGCGGTACAGTTTGGCAGTTTTGGCGATCCTGAGGTACAGGCTTTCACCTTTATGGTGCTCATCATAGTGCTGCCCCTGTTCCTGATAGACAATACCATAAGGATAAGCTTGTATACCGCAGTGGTCACGGCACTTTTCCTGGCTGCCTCTTATATCTCGAAGGATTATCACATCTTTTGTACTGACCTGTCCCATGGGGTCATATGCTGGTTTGTGGGACTTGTGTGCAATTTCTCCATAAACGGGGCAAAATACCAGTGGGTGGTGAGCAATGAAAAACTGCTTGTGAAGTCAGAGCACGACGCACTGACAGGGCTCTATAATCTGAACGGGCTGGAATTGATATATGAAAATCTTGCCCAGGGAAAGGGCGGTTTTTTCATGCTGGTGGATGTGGACCATTTTAAGGCGGTAAATGACACATACGGCCATCCCGAAGGGGACAGAGTGCTGTCGGAGGTGGCAGTGTGCATACACAAGGTGTTCAGGTCGACAGACATAGCCGTGCGCCTGGGAGGGGATGAATTCCTGGTCTATTCTCCGGAAATGATGGACAGGAGCGCGGCAAAGGAAAAGATGAGCTCTTTTTTGTCAATCGTGCGCGAGATAAACAAAGGAGATGAGGGAAAGCCGGGAGTGACGTGCAGCATAGGAGCCTGCATAAATGAAGGCCAGTTTCACTCCTATGAAGAAATGTATTCGGAGGTTGACAAGTGTCTCTACGAAGCTAAGAGAAACGGCCGGGATTCTTTCGTTATGAGATGAGATGAAAGATGATGTAAAGTCCGGTATGGAAAACTGAGTCAAATAAAAAATGGGGAGAGGAATCGAATGAATAAAGTTCTTCGCGGGATCATAGGTGTTTATCTCTTGTATCTGGCCTACGGCCTGGCTTCAAGATATTTTTCGGGACAGAGTGACGACCAGATGTCTCCCGCCCTTATTATCCTGTTTACGGTGCTTTTTGCAGCTTTTGGAGTGTATGTGCTCATATCCCTTGCCCGTGATGTGATGAAGGACAACAAAGACCACAAAGGTTCAGAGGGAAACGGGGCTGTAAATGCTGTGGGTGACCAGACGGGATCCTCCGGCGCAGAAGGGATTCCCGGGGATGTGACAGAGGGACCGGCGTCAGAAGAGGTTTCGGGAGATGTGACAGAGGAACCGGTGCCAGAAGGGGTTCCGGGAGATGTGACAGAGGGACCGGTGCCAGAAGGGGTTCCGGGAGATGTGACAGAGAGACCGGAAACTGAAGAGTTCCGGGTGTGAGACAGAAAGACCGGAAACTGAAGAGTTCCGGGGATGACGCGGCAGATAACAGTGACACAGGGTATGTTCAGGAAAACGGAACTTCGTCGGAAAAGCAGTAAGAATACGATAAAGGCGGTGATCCTGATTAATTATAAGGGCGGTTGCACATGGGGATCACAACAAACAGATGCTTGTGCGTTAACCATGAATGTGAAAATAGCTATAAGGGTTTATAACATAAAACAGGAGGGACATTATGAGGATACTTGAACAGAGATTTGTACAGAACTTTGTAAAAATGGCGGATGACGGGTTCCAGCAGGGATGGCACGAGAGAAATGGAGGAAACCTCTCCTACAGACTGACCAGACATCAGGTGGAAGCGGTTTCCGACAGGCTTTTAGACCATGCCGAGTGGCATGACATCGGAGCTGCTGTTCCGGATCTGGCAGGAGAATTTTTCCTGGTCACGGGGACGGGAAAATATTTCAGAAACATAATCGTGGATCCCGAAGCCTGCATCGCCCTTATTGAGATCGACGACAAGGGTGAGAAATACAGGATCAGATGGGGACTTGCGGACGGAGGTCTGCCCACAAGTGAGCTTCCCACACACCTTTTGAATCACGAAGTGAAGAAGAGGGTGAGCGGAGGAAAGCACAGAGTCATATACCACGCCCACTGCACCAATGTGATCGCCCTTACATATGTCATGCCCCTTACGGATCTGGTCTTTACCAGGGAACTTTGGGAGATGGCTACCGAGTGCCCTGTGGTGTTCCCCGAGGGAGTGGGGGTCGTGCCCTGGATGGTTCCCGGCGGAAGGGAGATAGGCGTCGCCACCAGCAAACTTATGGAAGAGTACAATGCGGTGATATGGGCTCACCACGGAATGTTTTGCTCAGGAGAAGATTTTGACTCCACATTCGGACTCATGCACACCATTGAAAAGTCTGCGGAGATACTGGTGAAGGTGAAATCCATGGGCGGCGAAAAAATGCAGACCATAGGGACCGATGATCTTAGGGCCCTGGCGAAAGGCTTTAACATAACCCTTCCCGAGAAATTCCTTTACGAAAAATGATCCCTGACGGATATCATATCCGCTGAGATCCCATATTGAAATACAATAATTTCGCTCTGCGGGAATTTTTTCTTGCAGAGCGAAACGTTTTGCGATATACTGAATTCAACTTGGATTTATAAACTGAAATCTGAAAATAAAAAAGGAGGCAAGTGGTATGGCAGTAAAGATGATGGGTGCTACCCTTCCGGGAAACAGCACTGTGGAGTTGAAGGAATTTGAAGTTCCGGAGCCCGGTTACGGCCAGGTGGTATTGAAGACAAAGGCGGCCACCATATGTGGCTCAGACATCCGCTGCATCTACAGGGCGCACCTCGGAAAAGGCGCGGAAGGTTATATGGACGGGATGATCGCAGGCCATGAGCCCTGCGGACAGATAGTAAAGGCAGGTCCCGGACTGAAACGTTTCAAGGAAGGCGACAGAGTTGTGGTCTATCATATTTCCGGATGCGGTGTCTGCTACGACTGCCGTAAGGGAAATTATATATCCTGCAAGAGCAAATACCGTGCTGCTTACGGATGGCAGAGGAACGGCGGAATGGCGCCTTACATGCTCTGCGATGAAAAGGATCTTATAGAACTGCCCGATGAGCTCACTTACAAGGACGGGGCACAGGTGGCATGCGGATTCGGAACCGCTTATGAAGCTCTCGAAAAGATCGGCATCAGCGGAGACGATGCAGTACTGGTGGTGGGACTCGGCCCTGTGGGACTGGCCACACTTATGCTGGCCAAGGCTATGGGTGCAGAGAAGACCATAGGCGTGGAAATGAACGATTACCGAATCGACCTGGCCAAGAAGCACAATCTGGTGGATTATGTGTTTAAACCCGGCGACAATGTTATCGATGAGATATTCAAGGTTACCGGAGGACACGGCTGTGAAAAAGCCATCGACTGTTCTGCATCCGACGGCGGCAGACAGACTGCAGTCAGAGGCACCAGGGATTACGGAAAGATCGCTCTCGTGGGCGAGGGTAACAGCATGACCTTAGATCCCAGCCCCGATCTTATGCACCCCACAAAGACCATATACGGCAGCTGGGTGACATCGCTCTGGAAGATGGAAGATCTGGTCGAGCATCTGGTCCGCTGGAACATCCATCCCGAGGAACTCATCACAGATGAATTCCCGCTGGAAAAGGCAGGAGAGGCATACGCTCTCATGGCCGGCGGACAGTGCGGCAAGGTCGCTGTGGTTTTCCCTGATTGAGAAAGGAAGAGATAATGGGACATTTCAATGATTACAGCGCGGAGGTCCCCAAGAGGAAACTCTCAAACGGTATGGAGATACCTGCTATAGGTCTTGGGACCTTCGGCTCGGACAAATACGGCGCGGAAGTGATATCCGAAGCGGTGTATGGCGCTGTCAGGACCGGATTCAGGCTGGTTGACTGTGCTACGGTGTACACAAATGAGGACAAGATAGGGGAGGTATTCAAAAAGCTCTTCAGCGAGAAGGCGGTCACAAGGGATGAGCTGGTTGTCACATCAAAAGTGTGGAATGACCAGCACCGGGAAGTGGGAAAAGCCTGCAGACAGTCCCTTAAAGATCTGGGGCTGGACTATCTGGACCTTTATTTTCTCCACTGGCCCTTCCCCAACTACCATGCGCCCCACTGTGACGGCGATTCCAGAAATCCTGACTCAAAGCCTTTTTCCGTGGACGAGTTCATGGATACCTGGGGACAGCTGGAGAAACTGTATGACGAAGGGCTTGTGAGATCCATATGCATGTCCAACATGACTATCCCCAAGCTGGAGGCGGTGCTGCCTCTGTGCAGGATCAAACCTGTGGCAATAGAGATGGAACTTCACCCGGGATTCCAGCAGCCTGATCTTTATGATTACTGTGTCGGCAAGGGCATACAGCCCATAGGTTTCTGCCCCATGGGATCCCCCTCGAGACCTGAGAGAGACCGCACTCCCGAGGATGTTGCAGATACAGAGCTTCCTTCCATTGCTGAAGCAGCTGCTGCGCACGGTGACCATCCCGCAGTGACCTGCCTCAAGTGGGCGGTGCAGAGAGGACAGATACCTATCCCCTTCTCCATCAAGCAGGGACAGTATGTGAACAATTTAAAAGCTGCGTTTATGGATCCGCTGACAGACAGCGAGATGAAGGCAATAGCCGGTGACGACAAGAACTGCAGGCTTGTGAAAGGGCAGGTATTCCTTTGGCCCGGAGCAACAGACTGGCAGGATCTCTGGGATCTGGACGGAACCATCACGGGGAAGGCCTGAACCATGTACGAGCAGAGCGCGGGCTGGAATGAATATTACAGGGAATTGGAGCCCAAAAGAAGAAAAGAACTCTTCGAAAAACTGATCTCCGAGGACGAAGACGACGGGGCAAATGAGTTCAGGAAGAGGCTTTTTGAGACCAGGTACACAGACCCCAAAAATCCGGGGCAGGAGGTGGACCGTTTCCTTTGGCAGTGCGTAAACTTCATCTTTTTGTTTAAGACCATGAGGATATTTGTGAAAAGCACCAAAAAGGAAGTGCTGAAGGCTGCAAAGGAACTCTGTATCGAAGATGCTGCACCCTTCGGGGACGCCGGGACGAAGGCTCTTTACTGGGAGTTCAGGAATACCCTGAAGAGATATTTCATGACCTGTGAAAGCAGTTCTTACAGAAGAAAGATGTTCGGCCTTATGAGCGCCAGCGATGAAGAAAAGACCTGGCAGAAATGCCTGGATGCCTGGCAGATGTCCCGGGGAGTATCCCTGAAATTCGGAGTATCAGAGGAGCTTGCCCTTTGGAATGAAGCGGTGAGGGATGAGTATTCCTGTCAGGACCCGGAGGCTCTTGCCAGATACGAGAGTTACGACAGGGAGCAGACAGTCTGACTCTGAATTACAGTAAAGCAGTTTTGAGATAAGGATGGCAGCACAGATGATGTGCGGTATGTCTCGTTATCAAAACAGTGTTTTAAAAATGTAATCGTGCCTGATCTCCAATGCTATTCGAGACGGGCTTATACACAGAAGAGGAGGTATTATAAATGGCAGAAAACAGGTACATCGGCGAGTATCCCGCCATAGGGATCAGACCTATCATCGACGGGAGACAGGGACCTTTGGGGGTCAGACAGTCCCTCGAAGATCAGACTATGGGAATGGCCAAGGCCGCAAAGGAACTTTTTGAGCAGAATCTCCGTTATTCGAACGGAGAGCCTGTCAGGGTGGTCATCGCAGACACCACCATCGGACGGGTGGCTGAAGCTGCGGCATGTGAAGCAAAATTCCGCAAGGAGGGCGTCGCCATAACTCTTTCGGTCACACCCTGCTGGTGCTACGGCGCAGAGACTATGGATATGAACCCCCTGACCATCAAGGCAGTATGGGGAATGAACGCCACTGAGCGTCCCGGAGCAGTTTATCTGGCATCGGTCCTGGCCACATATTCACAGAAAGGCCTTCCCGCATTCGGTATCTATGGCCATGATGTGGTGGAAGCTGATGACATGAGGATCCCTGAGGATGTGAAAGAAAAGCTTCTCCGCTTTGGAAGGGCTGCTGTCGCCGCTGCCACCATGCGCGACAAGAGTTATCTCCAGATCGGTTCCGTCACCATGGGAATCGGCGGCTCCATAATCGATCCCAGTTTCTTTGAAGAATATCTGGGAATGAGAGTCGAATCCGTGGATGAGGTGGAGATCATCCGCCGCATGGAAGAAGAGATATACGACAAGGATATGTATGAGAAGGCCCTTGCCTGGACAAAGAAATACTGCAAGGAGGGCTTCGACAAGAATCCTGAATTCATCCAGAAGAGCAGGGAACAGAAGGATAAGGACTGGGAGTTCACAGTAAAGATGCTCTGCATCATAATGGATCTTCTGAACGGCAATCACAATCTTCCCAAGGAAACCTACGAAGGGAAGGAATACGAGAAAGAAGAAGCCAGGGGACACAACGCCATCATGGGCGGTTTCCAGGGCCAGAGACAGTGGACTGATTTCTATCCCAACTGCGATTATCCCGAGTCTCTTCTCAACTCCCCCTTCGACTGGACGGGAGCCAGGGAACCCTATGTCTTTGCGACTGAGAATGACACCCTGAACGCGGCGGGAATGCTGTTCATGAAGCTTCTCACCAACAAGTCCCAGATGTTTGCGGATGTTCGCACATACTGGAGCGGCTCATCCGTAAAGAGAGTTACGGGCTATGATATCGAAGGCCATGCGAAGGATTCCGACGGATTTATCCATCTGATCAATTCCGGCGCATGTACACTTGACGCCAATGGTGAAGTGAAGGACGAAAAAGGAAACGGTGTTATGAAAGCCTGGTATGACTATTCTGAAAAGGATATCGAGGCTGTCATGAACAAGGTTGAATGGTGCCCTGCAGACAACGGTTACTTCCGCGGCGGCGGGTATTCATGCCGTTATACCACAAGGGCTGAGATGCCTATGACCATGATCAGGCTGAACCTGGTGAAGAACCTGGGACCTGTGCTTCAGATCGTTGAGGGATGGACAGTGAACCTTCCCGAGGAAGTTTCCGACACCCTTTACAAGAGAACTGACTACACATGGCCCTGCACATGGTTTGCACCCCGCTGCGACCATGTGGAAGGCAGTCCTTTCTGCACCGCATACGATGTGATGAACAACTGGGGAGCCAATCACGGCGCGATCAGCTACGGACATATAGGGGCAGACATCATCACCCTTGCTTCCATGCTCCGCATACCTGTATGCATGCACAATGTTCCCACAAAGGATGTGTTCAGACCCAGCGCATGGAATTCTTTCGGAACCGACAAAGAGGTTCAGGATTACGGCGCATGCAAGGCCTATGGCCCTCTTTACAAGACCATCCGCTGATAAACAGAACGCCCTTATTTACAGGCACGGGGAAGGGCTGAAGTAAGGCTTTTCCCCGGGCCGTTGCACAGGAGGTAAAAAATGCTTAAAGGAATACCGAAAATTCTGTCGCCGGAGCTTTTGAAGGTACTGGCGGAAATGGGACATTCGGACAAGATCGTGATCTCTGACGGGAATTTTCCTGCGGAGAGCATGGGAAAAAATGCCATAGTGATAAGAGCTGACGGCCATGGAGTTCCTGAGCTTCTCGATGCGATCCTTCAGGTTTTTCCTTTGGACACTTATGTGGATCATCCCGTGAACCTTATGGAAGTGATGCCGGGAGACAATGTGGAGACCCCTATCTGGAATGAGTATGAAAAGATCGTTGCAAAGCACGACAAGCGCGGCAAAGACGCCATCGGCCAGATAGAACGTTTTGCTTTTTATGATGCCACAAAGAAGGATGCCTATGCCATCATAGCAACCGGAGAGAGCGCGCTTTATGCAAATATCATGCTGCAGAAAGGCGTTGTAACGGACTGACAGAAATCGGATCCCCTGCTGACTGAGCGCCGGCAGGGGGTCTTTTTTACAAAAAAAACTGGCCGCGGAAAGATAAATC
>JAILIO010000096.1 GCA_024695225.1 Lachnospiraceae bacterium | reverse complement strand
TCATCTCGCATGCCCGTCTGCTTACTCATCTCGCATGCCCGTCTGCTTCTTAGCTTCACGCGTTCATTTGCTTCTTAGATACAACAAAGGCGGAGCTTTCGCTCCGCCCCGTATCTCTCGTAAAATAACTATCAGTTGAGAGCGTCCTTGAATGCTTTTCCAGCCTTGAACTTAGGTGCCTTGGAAGCTTTGATCTTCATGGTCTCGCCGGTGTGAGGATTACGTCCGTCACGTGCAGCCCTCTGTGCAACCTCGAAGGTTCCGAAGCCAACAAGCTGAACCTTGTCACCCTTCTTAAGGGTTGTGGTAACAACATCGGTGAATGCCTTCAGGGAAGCCTCTGCATCCTTCTTGGAAAGGCCGGCCTGCTTTGCGATCTCAGCAACTAACTCTGTCTTGTTCATTTAACATCTCCTCCTAAAAAAACATATTGACATCACAGCTCTCAAAAAAGCCGATACGCAATATATTATCCGATTTCTTTTCTTTGTCAAGCCAAAATCCCACAAATTACAAGGGTTTGGGTTACATAACACCCCGGAACCATCTGAAATTATGGAAACTGTAGTCATATAAATAAAATCAACCCCGGGCCGCGTGTCAACTTATGTAAACAAAACAAACACTATATATAGTGTTGTTGCCAGCATTACAGACAATAAGTAGTTGTTGACGCATTCAATGTTTTACCATAAAATCAGTATTTGTGGGAAGTTATGTAAACACGAAAAAAAGGCGTGGAAAAAAAATCGCCCATACCAAAAATGACAACAGGGGCGGCATGCTGCTGATAACCCTTGTGGTCGTGCTGTTGGTCTCCGCCGTATCCGTCAAGAGCAAGGAACTGAAGGTCCGGGATGAGGCCCTAAAAGCCGAGCAGGCAGAGCTGGAAGCCAGGATCCAGGAGGAAGAGGCCAGAGCCGAATCCCTGAATGAATACGAAAAATACACCCAGACCAAGAAATATATAGAAGATGTAGCCAAAGAAAAACTGGGGATGGTCCACGAAGGTGAGATCATTTTCAGAAACAGTGATGAGGAAGTACCGGTTGGATAACGGCGAACGCTGCATTTCCGGGGACAGGGGAAAATCCTCTGTCCCCTTTCGCGTATTTAACTATATGAAAGAGCATCGTATGACATCCCCCGGGGACCGGGTACTGGCCGCGGTTTCAGGGGGTGCTGACTCCGTCTGTCTCCTTCATGTGCTGAGTCTCCTAAAAGACAAACTGAACATCGGGATAATGGTGTTCCATGTAAATCACCACGTCCGCGCAGAAGCAGACCGCGACGCCGATTTCGTTCAAAACCTTTCCGAAAAACTGTCTCTCCCCTTTGACCTGGCAGATGTGGACATGCCCGGAGAAGCCGCCCGCCTCGGACTTTCCGAGGAAGAAGCCGGCAGGAACCTGCGATACGAGGCTCTGCAGAAAGCTGCATCGCGTTACGGCTGCAGCTGCATCGCCACAGCCCATAACGCCGGCGATCTGGCGGAGACTGTGGTCATGAACCTGTTCAGGGGCACAGGACTCAAAGGGCTCACAGGCATACGCCCCGTCAGGGACAATGTTATCCGTCCCATACTGTTCCTGGAGAGAAAAGAGATAGAAGAATACCTTTTGCAAACCGGAGAGACCTGGGTGGACGACTGCACAAATAAAAGCGCCGATTACACAAGAAACCGGGTCCGTATGGAGGCCATCCCCTGGGCAGAGGAAAACATCGCAGAGAATGTGGTCCGGAGGCTTGAGCGCACTTCCGCCATACTGTCAGACATCCAGTTCCACATGGAAGCGGAAGCGGACCGGTTGATCGCCAAAGCCTGTCCTGACGGCCGCACCATCGATTCAGCACTTATGAGATCCGCAGATATCGCTGTCCGAAGGGAAGCTTTGCTGAGGATCCTTGAACTCCACACCTCCCACAGAAAGGACATCACTTCAACCCACATAGAGATGCTGTGCGACTTTATGGAGGGGACCGGCAGCGCCGATCTGGACCTCCCCTACGCCCTCCACGCGAAAAGAGAATACGACAGAGTATTTATTTACAAAAATGGTGAAAAAAATGATCATGGGTACAGCGCAGAAAGCCCTTCCCACTATACAGTTTATCTCGATTGTGATAGAATAAATGTTCACCCGGTCTGGAGAACCAGAAGGCAGGGTGACTACATAATATATGGAGCCGGACAACGAAAGACCATAAAGAAGCTGTTCATCGACAAGAAGATTCCCAGGGACAGCAGAGATTCCATTCCCCTCCTGTGCGATGGGGATGAAGTCCTCTGGATACCGGGCATCATGGTTTCCGAAAGGTACAAGGCGGAGCCCGGGGCTGCAAACGCCCGGAAATTCACCTGGCCGCAGGAGGAGGAATGAAAAAACATCATATTGACACCATGTATACGGAGGATCAGGTAAACGCAAGGATCGAAGCCCTTGCCGCCCAGATCTCTTCAGACTACGAGGGCCGCACGGTCCATGTGATCTGCCTGCTGAAGGGTGCCGCATTTTTCACCAGTGCCCTGACGAAACGGCTGACGGTGCCTGTCACCATGGATTACATGTCTGCGTCCAGCTACGGCGCATCCACCAAATCAAGCGGCGTTGTCCGCATAAATAAGGACCTGGACGAGCCCATAGATGACAAGGATGTGCTGGTGATCGAGGACATCATCGACAGCGGCCGCACCCTTGGTTACATACTGGGACTTTTGGGGGACAGGGAACCTAAAAGCCTGAGACTCTGCGTTCTTTTGGACAAGCCCGACAGAAGAGTCGTTGAAGTGCCTGTAGACTACACGGGCTTTGAGATACCTGATGAATTCGTTGTTGGATGCGGGATGGATTATGCTCAGCTGTACCGCAACCTGCCTTATATTGGGATTGTAAAATTCGATGAAGAATAATTCACACAGATCATTATATCCTTATTTCATACTTATAGTATGTCTCCTGTTGTTCACCGCATGGCTGGGCAGCATAAATATCCGCGACGACAATTACACCTACAGTGCCCTGTTAAATGATCTCAAGGAGGGAAATGTGGCGGGAGCCACCATCCGTCCGAACGAAGCCACTCCCACCGGCGCAGTCTATGTGACACTCAGAGACGGTTCCGAGATGAAACTCTATGTCACCGATATAAGCGCCACCGAGAAGCTTCTCAGGGATGATTACAATGTGGATGTGGTCATAGAAAGCGTTCCCGAGGAGAACTGGTTCCTGACGGATGTGCTGCCGATACTGATCGTGGTGGTGGCATGCTTCTTCCTCTTCTCAGTCATGAACGCCCAGAACAGCGGAGCCGGAGGCGGCGGACGGATGATGAACTTCACCAAGAGCCGCGCCAAGTTGTCCATGGGGGAGAACAACAAGATCAAGCTCTCCGATGTGGCAGGGCTTAAAGAGGAAAAGGAAGACCTGGAAGAGATAATAGAATTCCTGAGATCCCCGGCCAAATTCACAAAGGCCGGAGCCAGGATCCCCAAGGGAGTCCTTCTGGAGGGAGCCCCCGGAACCGGTAAGACCCTTCTGGCAAAGGCTGTGGCAGGAGAGGCCGGCGTGCCCTTCTTCAGCATTTCGGGTTCGGATTTCGTCGAGATGTTCGTGGGTGTCGGTGCATCCAGAGTCAGGGACATGTTCGCCGAAGCCAAGAAGTGCAGCCCCTGCATCGTCTTTATTGACGAGATAGACGCTGTGGCCAGACGCCGCGGCACCGGTCTCGGAGGAGGCCACGATGAGAGGGAACAGACTCTGAACCAGCTGCTGGTGGAGATGGACGGTTTTGGCGAAAATGAGGGCATCATAGTCATGGCAGCCACAAACCGGGTTGATATCCTGGACCCCGCCATACTGAGGCCCGGCCGTTTTGACAGAAAGGTTTCTGTTGCGCCTCCCGATGTGGGCGGGCGTGAGGAGATCCTGAAGATCCACGCCAAGGGGAAACCCGTGGGGGACGATGTGGATCTCAAGCAGATAGCCCAGACCACGGCAGGCTTTACAGGCGCTGACCTGGAAAATCTGATGAACGAGGCGGCCATCCGTTCCGCAATGGAAGACAGGGCCTACATAAACCAGGAAGACATCCGGAAATCCTTTATCAAGGTGGGCATCGGCCACGAGAAAAAGAGCCGCATTATCTCAGACAAGGAAAAGAAAATAACCGCCTATCACGAATCCGGCCACGCCATACTCTTCCATCTGCTGCCGGATGTGGGGCCGGTCTACACTGTCTCCATCATTCCCACAGGTCTTGGAGCCGCAGGATACACCATGCCGCTGCCCGAGAAGGATGAGATGTTCCGCACCAAGTCCCAGATGAAGCAGGATATAATGGTCCTGCTGGGGGGACGGATAGCGGAGGATATAAAATTTGGAGATATCACCACAGGCGCCTCCTCTGACATAAAGAGAGCCACAAAGGAAGCCCGCAGCATGGTCACAAAATACGGCATGTCCGACAATATCGGTGTCATCTGCTACGACGATGACGGCGAAGACGTGTTCATCGGACGGGACCTGGCCCACCCCCGTTCCCACAGCGAGCGCACAGAGGGCGAGATCGATATGGAAGTGAAAGCCATCATCGATGAGTGTTACGCAAAGGCCAAGGAGATCATCGAGCAGAACATGGATGTGCTGGAAGCCTCCGCAAACCTGCTGCTGGAAAAAGAGCGCATAAGCCGCGAAGAATTCGAGGCTCTCTTCCCCGCAGAAGCCTGAGGAGTTATGTGGTCGCCGGACTGCCCGGTAATATAAGTTCTGAATCAAAATGCGTTCACGATCGTGAACGCATTTTTTCTCAGTATATAGTCTATGACAATCTAAAATCAGCGCCTCTCAGTCCCTCACAGATCAGGGAAGTTGTATGTCACATCCTCCCCGTCATCGTAGAAATACACTGTATATCCGTGGGTCACTGCGCTTGCCTTGGAGAATGTCAGCACATGGGTGCCGACAACCTTCGGAAATGATATGGGCACCACTCCCAGTTCCTTGCCGTCCAGAGTCAGTGTGGTTCCCGCGGGAGCTTTTATATACACGGTATTGCTCGTCAGTTTTCCCGATGAAAGGCTGGAAGAGCCGGAGAGCACATTCCCGGAGAGACTGTTCACCGTTCCGGTGATGGGAGGCGTGGTAGTCTCCGGCTTTTTGGTCTCTTCAGGCTCCGAAGATTCAGTCTCTTCTTCGGTCTCTTCTTCCTCTTCTTCCTCAGCTGCTGCCTTTTCCAGCGTGAATCTGAAGTTAGCAGTCTGGGAACCCAGATTTATATATTTTGTCAGAGGCGTATACCCCGAGGCCTCCATATCCACCCTGTGCACGCCGTAATCCAGTGTGAACTCGCTGTCTGTCATATGTTCCTCGCCGTCCACAAAAAGCTTTGGCTCCGCCTCTTCAGGAAGCACTGCTATTGTGACCTTGCACTGTCTCAGGATCTCAACCTCCGCCTGTTCCAGGTCGATCACAGTCTCCCTGTCCCTTTCCACGGTGACCTTTTTGGTCGCCAGCATCTTTGATGAATCGAAGGTCACCTTGTATTCGCCTTCAGGCACTGTCAACACCATGCCCTCTGTGACCTTTGTGATCAAGGTGTTTCCGACCTCGATCCATCCGCCCCTCACATCTTTGTCATTTCTCAGGGAAATAAACCCGTGACCCCGGTCAACGCTTATGCATTCGATGGTATGTCCAACTCCGTACACCGAGATCGTGTCCCACTTCCCGACGGAATAGATATCGGTGGTCCCGTCCTCTGTGAGTACCGGCGTATCGGAAGGCATCTCCAGAGTGGCGCCGCCTATCCTGGCAGTCCCCTTGGCTTCCCCCAGATTAAAGTCCGTGACTTCCTTGTATGCAAAGGCGTCCTTGCACATGGTGAGGGTGGACAGAGTCTTCAGTTCCCTCATAAATGTGACGTCTGCGATCTCCCCTCTTTCAAGCTGTTCACCTGTCATAGGGCTGCCATATGCCCCTGTAAGCCTTGAAGTGCCGGTGATCTTAAGGGTATAGTTCCTGCCCTTGCCTATATTCCTGAGGGTCACGCTGTCCCTGTCCGCTTTCACCACTATTGCTCTGTCTTTGGAATCGTACTGGACAACCGTTTCCCCTGCGGCGGAAACCGGGGCAGGCATCATTCCAACAGCCATGACAAAAGCCATCGTCACCGCCACAAGCTTATGGGTGAATTTATTATTCAGGAAGTCTTTATTTGCCCACATACCTGCCGATAAGATAATCTCTGTTATTTTTTGACGGATCATCCAGCACCTCGTTCAACATATCCCCCAGCATCCTGCCCATGTCAGGTCCCGGGGCCACCCCTGCGTCCTTAAGGTCCTGGCCTTTTACCGCCAGGTCCTTTAATGTCACAGGGTCACCATCTCTTTTGATCTCTTCATATATGGCCTTTATTCGTGCACAGTGTGCAAGCTTTTCGGCCCTCTTATAATCCGACTGCGCCATGGTATCCGCGATCTTCACCGGGAACAGCAGAGGAAATATATCCTCTCCAACCTTGTTCACCGCCCGTCTGACAGCCGTTCTGTCCTCCGGAAGTCTCAGTTCATGCCACTTCACAAGCCTTGTGACCGAAGATATGGTGGCATTGTCGAATTTGAGCCTGTGAAGGACTTCATCTGCGATCTTTGCCGACACCTCCGCGTGGCCTTTATTGTGGGTGATGCCATCCTTGTCCACGGTTTTCTTTTCCGGCTTCCCCATATCGTGGAACAGCATGGTCAGTCTCAGCACCGGGTCGGAGGCTATATTTTCCATGGAGTGGAGAATGTGTTCACCGACGGAGTACATGTGATGCGGATTGTTCTGACCGCATTCCATGCATCTGTCCAGTTCAGGCATCACCGCCGCCGTTATCCCCAGTTCCCAGGCCTTCTTGAGATAATAAGGACGGTCGCTCACCAATATCTTCATCAGCTCTTCCCTGATCCGTTCTGCGCTGACTGCCGCTATGGTGTAGGAAAGCTGTCCCGCCGCCATCTGGGTCTGTTCTTCTATCTCAAAGCCAAGCTGTGCGGAAAACCTGACAGCTCTGAGTATCCTCAGGGCATCCTCCCCGAATCTTTCGTATGGGTCTCCCACGGCGCGTATGAGGCCCCTCTTCAGGTCCTCTGTACCCCCGTAAATATCCACAAGGCCTTTGCTGTCGGACCAGGCCATGGCGTTTATGGTGAAATCCCGCCTTCTGAGGTCCTCCTCCAGATCCTCAGTGAAGGTCACATTGTCCGGATGCCTCTGATCGGTATATTCTCCGTCTATGCGGAAGGTTGTGACCTCATACCCTCTTTTGTCAATGAGAACCGTGACCGTTCCATGCTTTATCCCGGTATCCACGGTCCTCTTAAATACTTTTTTGATCTCCTCGGGCTTTGCGCTGGTGGTGATATCCCAGTCCTGGGGCTTTCTCCCCATAAATGAATCCCTGACGCAGCCACCCACGGCAAAAGCATGATAGCCTGCGTCCTCCAGGGTTTTTATCACCTTTTTCACATCTCCGGGGAGAACCACCACAGCATTTCCGGAAACATCTTTGTCCGACGGCCCCTTTTCAGGAGACAACTCCCTGTCCGCTCCTTTGCCCTGGTCTTCCACAGGAGACAACTCCCTGTCTGTGTCTTTAGCATCAACCTGCATCATTGTCCCCCACTGTAGGTGTCGCCGTATTTCTGATACAGCCTTCCCATTTCCTCTATATCCCCAGGATCCACGATGGATGTCAGTGTATCCTTCATTTCCATGAGATCCCCGTTGGAATCCTTGTAGGCGGATATCACATCGTTCACGGTGTCTTCGTCCGCATACTTGTCCATGAGTTCGTCAACTTTTTCCTGATCCTCCGGCTCCATGCTCTCCTTCATGGCCTCCAGATCCACATCCTCCCCGGTCTGGTTCTTGATCTCCTTTTCGATCACCGCAGTAACAGCCTTTTTCACCACGGCGTCCTTCGCATCATCAACCGCAGAGCTGCTGATCACCACTTTCCCGGACAGATACATATATGCAAAAAAGCCCACAAAACCCAGGACAACAATAGACAGGAAAGTAAAGAAGTGCCCTAAAGCGCTCCCCTTCCTCCTGCTGCGACTGTAATCCCGATCACGGCCATTATCCCGACTGCGGTCTCTGCGACTCTTTCTCCTTCTGACTTCCCGTTCATAGTCATCGTCGTAGTCGTCATCATCCTCATTGTACTCATCGTCGTAGTCATAGTCGTAATCGTAACCTTGTTTGTATCTTCTCGCCATACAGACTCTTTTTAAGCCCCTGCTGCCTCTTTGGACTCCAGCAGGGAATTGATCCCCTCCAGGATATCGTCCGGATCGAGGCCGTGTACCATGCAAGCTTCCTCAAGGGTCTCACCCACTGCCACATAACAGCCGATACAGTGCATTCCGGCCCCTGTGAGAAGATAGCTGAGATCAGGGTCCTTCAGAAGGATATCCCCCATGGTAGTCTGCTTTGTGATCCCATATTTTCCATTTTCTTCACTCATCTGAACACCTCCGAAATAATTTCATTACAAACGGTAATGATCTTGCAGCCGGCATCATTCAACCTGATCTTTGCCCACTGATCTCTGCAGCCCGGACCCTGCTGCCTTATCCGTCCCATCTGAATCTTGTTTCATAAACTTTGAGATCATTGACCTCAATTTTAGTATCCTTATATGATATCACGAATTCATATTATATCACATATTCAGTG
>JAILIO010000073.1 GCA_024695225.1 Lachnospiraceae bacterium | reverse complement strand
CTTCCAGGATCTGTATCTGGTCGGCACCGTACTCTCCATCGGCTGCGATCTCTTTCTCTATCTCATCGCCGCTCATCACAATGGTTTCGTCTGTAGCTTTTTTGTTTTCTTCAGCCATTCCCTTCTCTTTTCTCTCACTTTGTCTGCATTGTCACTGTGCCTTTATTTACGAGAAACGACCTGCTGTATTCAAGGTGTCCTTCTATGTTCTGTATGTCCGTACAGGTGACGAGAGTCTGCACGTCACCTATGGAACTCAAAAGCTGTCTCTGTCTCTCTCTGTCCAGTTCCGACAGCACATCATCCAAAAGGAGGATCGGAGTATCTCCTCCAAAATTTTTTATCATTTCCGTTTCTGCCAGTTTCAGGGAAAGGGCGGCAGTCCTGATCTGGCCCTGGGAACCGTATTTTCTCAGATTCTCCCCGTTTGATATGACAGATATATCATCTCTGTGCGGGCCGGCGTTGGTGTGTCCGGAATAGATATCCCTGTCCCTGTTTGCAACCATCCGGTCCATGTATGATGAACCGTCAACATCCGGTTCATATTTGAGTACAAGCTCTTCCCTTCCGGATGTGAGATCACTGTGGATCTTTCCGGCTATATCACTCAGATCGTTTAAAAAATCTACGCGGCGGTTTATTACTCTTGTGCCGTAATCCACCGTCTGCTCGTCTATTATATCCAGAGTGGTCTTAAGTCCCGGGGCATCCTTTATCTTTTCCAAAAGGCTGTTTCTCTGATTTACCAGTTTCGTATACCCGGTGAGATCGCTCAGGTAAGTCCTGTCCATCTGGCACAGCTGCATATCCATGAACCTGCGTCTTTCGGCAGGACCGTTTTTTATTATCCCCAGATCCTCCGGCGAAAAGAACACCACCTTCAGATTCCCTATGAAATCCGCCGCTCTTCTCTGCCTCTGACTGTCGATGGAAAGGGCTTTCTTGTCCCTGGCTCTCAGATGCACATCCAGCCTCATGGGAATCTCAGCTTTTCTGATGACACATCTCACGTGAGCTTCTTTCTCACCGAATCTGATCATTTCTTTGTCTTTGGCGCTTCTGTGTGACCTTGTAAGCGCTGAGACGCATATACCTTCGAGGATATTTGTCTTTCCCTGGGCATTCTTGCCGTAGAAGATATCCGTACCGCCTGAAAACTCTATATGTCCGGTCTCATAGTTTCTGAAATTTGTAAGATCCAGACTTTCAAGACGCATCGCTCACCACTCTGACTTTCCTTCCATCGAAGGAAAATTCATCACCGTCTCTGAGTTTCTTTCCTCTCTCGGTACATACTTCTCCGTTTACGGTCACTTCCCCGTCAATTATGACCATTTTGGCCTCAGCTCCGCTCTGAACCAGATCAGACAGTTTCATTGCCTGACCCAGACGGATAAACTCGTCTTTAATTGTGATCGTATTCTCAGTCGACATTTACAAAGTTTATGGGAAGGACCATGTACACATAGTTATCTTCATCATTTCTGATGTAACAGGGAGCCTTCGAATTTACAAAATCGATGGATACCTCTTCATCGTCCACCGCTCTAAGGGATTCCACAAGGAATTTTGCGTTGAATCCGATCATTATGTCTTTTCCAGTCTTCTGGGCAGGTATGTCGTCATCAATGGAACCCACGGCAGACTTGACTTTTATATTTACATTGTTGTCTGTGATCGAGAATATCACAGGCTTGGAATCACCGTCCCTTATGAATATCCTGGCTCTTTCAAGACATTCGATCAATGCTTCTCTGTTGACACTGACTTTTGTCTCATAATCCGTCATTATCATCTGATCCACGTCAAAGTAAGTTCCATCCACCAGCTGTGAAACCACTGTGGTGTTTCCGAAATCAAAGATTATCCTGTTGTCGGACATGCTTATCTCCACATCCTTGTCGGTGTCATCAGAGAGGATGCGGCTCAGTTCATTGAGAGCCTTTCCGGGGATTATGAGTTTTCTGTTGCCGTAGGCTTCCCTCAGGAAGATCTTTCTGATGGATATCCTGTGACCGTCCAGACTCACCACTCTCAGCACGTTCTCTTTTATCTCAAAGCTCTCCGATGACATGAGAACATTTGAATCGTTGGGGCTTATTGAAAAAATAGTCTGGTTGATTATCTGCTTAAGTGAAAACTCACTTATCTTCAGTGAATCAGTTCTGTCCACGGGAGGCATCCCGTTAAAATCAGTGCCATCCTTCCCGGGAAGAGCTGCATTCTTTGAAGAAGCGCTGGTGATCACTGTCCTGTAATTCTCTTTTGTCTCTATGGTCACTTCGTTATCTTTGAGAGATCTGATGACTTTATCGAGATAGGTGGCTTCCAGTGCTATGCGACCGCTCTCTTCGATATTCCCCTCTATAACTGTCTCTATGACGAAATCAGAATCGCTGGCAGTCAGACTGATCCTGCCGTCTTTGGCATCTATGAGCACGCAATCATGCATGTTCAGAGTTGATTTTGAGTTGATCGCTCTTGAACAGATAGCGATGGCACTCTGGAGATCTGCTTTTTGACTTGTTATTTTCAATGCTCATCCTCCTTAGATCACAACAACTCACAACTGTTTTGATGGTCTGTGCAAAAATAAAACAAATAAATAATTAAAATAATAAAAGATACGTAGTAGTAGGGGGGTTGGAAAATGTGTATAACCTCATTCCTTCCAATGATCACGCCCTTTTGAGAGTATTGATAACTCTGTTCATATCCCTGTTATTTTTCCAAATTGATCTTGTTCCTCAAAATGTCGATCTGATTTTTCAGCTCATTATTCACATTTTGCCCGTTTATACTTTCCTCGATTATGTCAATGGAGTGCATAACCGTGGTATGGTCTTTATTGAACAGCTTTCCGATGCCCTGGAGGGTGGTGTCTGTCATCCTCCTGATGAGATACATGGCTATCTGTCTGGGCTGCCTGACCCTCTGATCCCTTTTCTTTGAGAAAAGTTCGTCCTTTTCGACACTGTAATAGGAACATACTATATCTATTATAAATTCCGGCGTGACCTGGCGGGGGGCATCGCTTATTATTATGTCCTTCAGCGCATCCTTCGCAGTCTCCACGGTAAAAGGAGTGTTGTTCAGACGCTTGAATGCGACTATCTTGTTGAGAGCGCCCTCCAGTTCACGGATGTTCGTTTTTATATTTTCAGCTATATATTTAAGAACATCTTCGGTCTCTTCGTTGTCATCTATGCCCAGTCTTTCTAAGTTCTTGCCCAGTATCGCCATCCTGGTCTCATAATCCGGAGGCTGTATGTCCGCGATCAGTCCCCATTCAAATCTGGATCTGAAACGTTCGTCCAAAGTCTCCAGTTCCTTCGGAGGTCTGTCGGAGGACAGGACCACCTGTTTACCGGCGTTGTGGAGGGCGTTGAAAGTGTGGAAAAACTCCTCCTGTGTCGACTCTTTTCCTATTATAAATTGTATATCGTCAATTAACAGTACATCCACACTTCTGTATTTTTCCCTGAGTTTGTCGATGGACTGCGCATTTCCGGACCGTATGGATGCGATCACTTCGTGTGTGAAGGTCTCCGAATCCACATACATGACCCTGTTGTCCGGATTTCTCTCCAAAATGAAGTGGCCGATGGAGTGCATGAGATGGGTTTTTCCAAGACCTGCACCCCCGTAAATGTAAAGGGGATTGTAGACCTGTCCCGGATTCTCAGCCACAGCCAGGCTTGCAGACTGGGCAAATCTGTTATTTGGTCCGACAACAAAGGTGTTGAAGGTATATTTGGAGTTTAAGTTTGCTCTTTCCGCCGCCTGATCCGTCAGGGAATCCCTGACCTTCTCCCCCGCATTTTCAGGCTCGAGAACGAATTCCACATTGCATATCGAGTTTGTGGCCTCACTGATGGCAGCGGACATTATGCCGGTGTAGTTTTTTGTCAGATACCTGAGAGAAATACTGTTTTCTGAGGGCACGTAAATAATGACTTTGCCGTTCTCAACGCTGCCCAAAGAAAGATTCTTTATCCATGCTTCATAGGATACTTCGGTAACATCGTATTTTTCCATCAGGGAATATTTAATTTCTTCCCAGTTTTTCTCAAGATCCATAAGGTTTTCCATTCAATATAAGGATAAAAATCCCACTAATTGCGCAATCTTAGACATTTTAATATAAAAACTTATGAGTGTCAAAAATCATTGCAGATCGGGGATATTTCGTATATAACAGTTAACGGTCATTGAAAAAAAGAGGTTCCGTAAAAAATTTCTTTGACTTTTAAGGGTTTATATCATAAAATAGACAACTACTGTGCGAGTTTGCCGTATTTACGGTGTATTTCTGCACCGGACGGCTTGGAAAGAATAGATTTTATCGGAGGTAACTTTATCATGAAAATGACATATCAGCCTAAAAAAAGGCAGCGTGCAAAGGTACATGGTTTCAGAGCCCGTATGAAGACTGCATCGGGCCGCAAAGTCCTGTCCCGCAGAAGAGCTAAAGGAAGAGCACGTCTCACTGTTTCTTCAAACGGCTGAGATTGAAAAGATCCTTTGAGACTATAAGAAAAAGCGAAGACTTTAAAAGGGCTTTCAGAAAAGGCAGGAGAGTCCGTGACGGTTATGGGACTCTTTTTGCAGTTGAAAATGGATTGTCATGTAACAGGATCGGACCTGTTATTTCCAAAAAGGTGGGCAACAGTGTGGTACGTCACAGATATTGCCGGCTTATAAGGGAGATATTCAGGCTCACTGATTTTAGTCAAACAGGGTATGATATTGTGGTCAAGGCCGGCGAGAGATCCGTTCATGCGGGTTATGCCGAACTTGAATCCAGTTTCAGGCATCTTGCCGGGAAGCTTTCATTGATATGAAGAAATTCTTCATCGGAGCTGTGAAGTTATATCAGAAATATCTTTCTCCGCTTAAAACTACAAGGTGTCCCTATACTCCTACCTGCTCCCAGTATGCTATCGAGGCTTTGGAGAAGCACGGTGTGATAAAGGGATCTTTGCTGGCAGTCTGGAGGATCCTCAGATGCAATCCTTTTTCCCACGGGGGATATGATCCTGTACCCTGATATCTTTGTATTGTGAGGAATATATGCTTTTAACAAAATCCAGTACCTTTCTAATAGGTCATCCCATAGCCGATATACTCGGTATGCTGATGAACGGTATTTTCAATGTTCTCTATGCACTTGGGATACAGAATACCGGACTTTCCATAATCGGAATGTCCATAATCGTTTTCACAATAGTTATTTACATGGCCCTGCTGCCCCTCACCATAAAGCAGCAGAAGTTTGCCAAGCTCCAGTCCAGGATGAGTCCTGAGCTTCAGGCTATCCAGAATAAATACCGGGACAAAAAAGATAACGATTCCATGATCATGATGAACCAGGAGACAAAGGCCGTTTATGCCAGGTACGGCGTGTCTCCCACCGGTTCCTGCGTCCAGCTTCTGATACAGATGCCCATATTGTTCGCTCTGTATCAGGTCATATACAACATGCCTGCTTATGTCACAAAGATCCGTATGATCTTTGTGGAACTGGTAAATGAACTGATGGGTGTCAGCGGGAGCGCTGAATTTCTTCAGACTTTCTCATCTGCTGCCCGTTATTCAAAACAGTTCACAAATGAAGCATTCACAAGCGGCAACACCGAATACATTTCAAATACCTACATCGATGTGCTGAACAGGGCTTCCTCCGCAGACTGGACTTCCCTTGCGCAAAAATATCCCGAGATGGAAAGCCTTATCAATCAGACACATAACGCCCTTATTAACCTGAACAGTTTCGGAGGCCTTGACATAGGAGAAGCTCCCAGGGATCTTCTCATGAATTCATGGCAGGCCGGGGCTTACGGGCTAGCTATCGGAGCCCTTCTGATACCTGTCCTTGCAGCTCTCACCCAGTTCATAAACGTGAAGCTCATGCCCCAGCAGAATTCCGGGTCAAACCGTGATAACAAGAACGACCAGGCCGAGCAGATGGCGCAACAGATGAAGATAATGAACAACATCATGCCTCTTATGTCTGCAATGTTCTGTTTCACTCTTCCCGCCGGAATGGGCGTATACTGGATCTCCGGTTCTGTTGTGCGTTCCGTGCAGCAGGTCCTGATAAATAAGCACATCGACAAGATGGACATCGAAGCGGTTATCGCAGCCAATGAAGAAAAGGCAAAGAAAAAGATAGAAAAAGAAGGAGTTAAAGCTGAAGAGCTTAAAAAATATTCATCTTTGAGCACAAAAGCCCTTTACAACGGAAAAGGAGCTGACAACAAGGATTACAGAAAGAACACGGACAATTCTTCCGATACATCATCCTCTGAACAGTCAGAAACCTACGTATCCGATGATCCCAACAGTCTTTTTGCCAAGGTGAATATGGTAAAGGAGTACAACAACAGGAAAAAATAATATTTGGATCGAGGAAGGACAGATATGGGAGAGTATAAGGAATATACGGGGAAAACAGTAGATGAAGCTATCACCAATGCCTGCAGCTCACTTTTAGTCACCAGTGACGAACTTGACTATATTGTTATAAGACAGCCCGCCCAGGGTTTTCTCGGCATAGGATCAAAGGATGCACTTATCAAGGCGAGAAAGGGTGAGAACAGCGGATCCGACATGGATGACAGCGGTCTTGATATTGAAGAGAGTGCTGTCGATGCAGAAGATCAGGATGTTGAAGTAAAAGTAACTGTTTCTGAAGTTGAGGGGAAATCCTTTGATGACAGCGTTGTTTCAGAGGATGCGGATGCAGGATCTGCGGATGATCTGTCCGTCGTGAACGGTGCTTCTGCAAATGATGAAAGTGAAGATCATTATATTCCTGCATCGGAGGCGGATATCCCGGTAGAGCCCGGAGAGAATTTTCTGAAAGCCGTGCTGAACGACATGAATATAAACGCAGATGTGAAGACCACTTACAATCCCACAGACGGAACGGTTTCTTTTGAAATAGTGGGAAAAGGAATGGGAATACTCATCGGCAAGAGGGGGAAGACCCTTGATGCCCTTCAGTATCTGCTCTCACTTGTCATGAACAAGGATTCAGACCATTATATAAGGGTCAAGCTGGATACGGAAGATTATCGGAACAGGAGGAAGGAGACTCTCGAGACTCTCGCCAGGAATATGGCTTCAAAAGCCAGGAAGAGCAGGCGCAGTGTGGAACTTGAGCCAATGAACGCTTACGAGAGAAGGATCATCCATTATTCCCTCCAGGGTAACCGTTATGTAACCACTCATTCAGAGGGTGAAGAACCCTACCGTCACATAGTCATCGTTCCTGTTCAGGCCACAGGAAGCAACAGGCATTACAACTGATACATCCATGAACAGGGAATTTGATACGATTTCTGCAATATGTACCGGACTCACTGAGTCCGGTATATCTGTAATTAGGATAAGCGGGCCCGATTCCGTAAAAACAGCAGACATGATCTTCAGGAGTCCTTCAGGAAAGGTTCCGTCTTTATTTACATCAAATGTGATGCATTTCGGACATATTTATGATGGGGGCGGCGATCTGATCGATGAAGCCATGTGCGTTGTCATGAGATCTCCCCATTCATACACGGCGGAGGACTGTGTCGAGATCCAGTGCCATGGCGGGATCAGGGTCACATCACTCATTCAGGAAATCATTCTCTCCTGCGGCATCAGGCAGGCGGATCCCGGAGAATTCACAAAAAGGGCTTTTCTGAACGGACGGATTGATCTTTCCCAGGCGGAAGCTGTCATGTCTCTCATTTCTGCGGGAAGTGAGAGAGCGGTCACTCTTTCTTCGGGGATACTGGAAGGAAGGCTTGGAAATAAGATCAGGGATCTCAGAGATTCATTAAAATACGCAATTGCCCATATAGAAGCAGCATTGGATGACCCGGATGAGATAGAGTATTCCCGGGAGGATATGATAAGGGATGTGGGTCCGGTGATGGATGAGCTTCAAGTCCTTATTTCCTCTTTCAAGACAGGAAGACTTATAGAATCCGGGGCAGACACGGTGATCACCGGTCTTCCCAATTCCGGGAAATCTTCACTTATGAATTTTTTCTCCGGAGAGGAGACATCCATAGTCACGGATATCCCCGGCACCACAAGGGATGCGGTGAGGACCAGGGTAACCCTGGACAGGGATATAGTCCTGAACCTGACGGACACCGCAGGTCTCAGAGATACCGATGACACCATAGAAAAGATCGGTGTGGACAGGACTCTGAGCCTTATGGAGAAGGCTGATCTGATCATTTTTCTTGTGGACGGATCTGTTTCCTACGATCCTGAAAACGACAGGATACTTGAGATGATAAGAGATAAGCGCTCTGTCATCCTGCTCACAAAGTCAGATCTGCCCGCAGCTCACGGATCCGGTTTCGAGAATATAAATAAATACAAGTCAGGTGAAGAACCCGGGATCCCCGTCATAAGTTTTTCTTCTGTCACAGGTGATGGCTTTGACGATCTCAAAGAGGCCATCAGAGAGAAAATGGGGATGGGGTCCGGCGCCGGAACCGGAGAATTTGATCTGATGCTCACTTCATCACGACAGGAATCCCTTGCCGGGAAGGCTCTGTCTGATATCCGCTCTGCGATCGATGACTGTGATAAAGGAGTTACCGAAGATCTCTACGTCTCTCATTTATATGAGGCATACGACAGATTAAGTGAAATCCTTGGGGAAGAAGTGGGTGAAGACATAATCGATGAGATCTTCAGCAGTTTTTGCCTCGGCAAATAAGGACTCACATATAATATGAGGCATACGACAGATTAAGTGAATTCCTTGGGGAAGAAGTGGGTGAAGACATGATCGATGAGATCTTCAGTAGTTTTTGCCTCGGCAAATAAGGGCTCAACATACAAAGAGATCACTCCGGCATAACAGCCGGCGGATCTGCACAGAAGAACAACGGATAATACCGTTTATCAGAGCACATTTGTGAAAAAAGATAAGGTATCGCTCTGAAAATAACCGGGAAGGAATAACCGGGAAGGAGAGACAGATGGCAGGTGCCATTATCAATACGGATATATGCATTATCGGTGCCGGTCACGCAGGCTGTGAGGCAGCGCTTGCCTGCGCGAGGCTTGGTTTTGATACGGTTGTTTTCACTGTCAGCGCCGATTCCATTGCACTTATGCCATGCAATCCCAATATAGGCGGTTCATCAAAGGGTCATCTGGTGAG
>JAILIO010000071.1 GCA_024695225.1 Lachnospiraceae bacterium | reverse complement strand
ATACGGAGTGTCCACAATACATATCTACTACGAGGATGAAGGCTCAGTCTACGGCACCATACTGGTACCCCACATGATATCCGGCTTTTCGCTGGATTATCTTCCGGCAAACACCCATGAATTTGAAGAAATGCTGAACAGCGGCAGCAAGACCAGGATAAAGAGCTTCCGTTTCGGGGGACAGGGTGCGGATTCCATGGAGGACAGGATCACCGTGGACTGGTACAGATCGGTTTCATAAGGCACAGGTTCCGGAACCGGTACAGACAGATCGGTTTCATAGACCTGACGTCTGCCTTGCAGGATACGGAGTTCTGTATATCTATAGGGAACGACCGTATGTCAGATCCCCGGAGGCCGGATCATTCAGCAGGATCCGCCGTCAAGTTCTCTAAGCCATGCCCCTGCGGACGCATCCGATGGCATTCTCAGATCCCCTCTGGGAGACAGGGCGCAGGATCCAACCTTTGGCCCGTCCGGCAGGCAGGACCTCTTGAACTGCTGGGAGAAAAATCTCCTGATAAACGTCCTGAGCCACTTCTCTACCACATCCTCCGTGTATTCCCCGTCAAATGCAAGGACAGCCATCCTGAGGATCTTTGAGGGCTTAAAACCGCATCTCACAAGATAGTACATAAAGAAATCATGCAGTTCATAAGGGCCGATTATATCCTCGGTCTTCTGTTTGATATTCCCCTTCTCGTCCGGAGGCAGGAGCTCAGGGCTCACAGGGGTGTCCAGGATATCGTTCAAAACTCCGGAAAGTTCCGGATCTCCGGCATTGTCAGAGCAGTATGCCACAAGGTATCTCACCAGCGTCTTGGGGACTCCTGCATTTACTCCGTACATGGACATGTGGTCTCCGTTGTAGGTGGCCCACCCCATGGCCAGTTCGGACATATCCCCGGTTCCGATCACCAGGGCATTTTCCATATTGGCTATGTCCATCAGCACCTGAGTCCGCTCCCTGGCCTGGGCGTTCTCAAATGTGACAGACCTGTCATCTTCGGGCAGGCCTATATCTCTCAGATGTATGTTCACCGCATCGGTTATATCCACAGTCCTGAAATCCGTATTCAGGGCTTCTGAAAGCTTTTCAGCATTTCCTCTGGTGCGCTTTGTAGTGCCAAAGCAGGGCATGGTGACGGTTATGATCCCTTTTCTGTCAAGTCCCAGACTGTCAAACGCCCTGGCTGTGACGAGAAGCGCCAGTGTGGAATCCAGACCTCCGGAAACACCTACGACCGCCCGCTTCGCGCCGGTGTGTGAAAGCCTCTTTGAAAGTGCGTCAGACTGTATGGACAGCACCTCCTCGCATCTTTCGTTTCTCTCACCGTCGTCCCCGGGCACAAAGGGATTGGGGGTAAATCTTCTGGTGATCGCAGTCTCCTTCATATCGGGCATCCACTCCAGCTCCATATGATCCGGCATCCTGTCATCCCCGGGGAAGGTGGTCATCCTCTGCCTCTCGTGGCTCAGCCTGTCCACATCGATCTCAGAGAAGACAAGACCTGCCCTGTCTCTGCCGGACTCTGACAGTATGACCCCGTTCTCCGCGATCAGCCTGTGCCCTCCGTAAAGCACATCCTGGGTGGACTCCCCCTGTCCCGCTCCGGCATAGATATAACCGCACAGAAGCCTTGCGCTGGTCATCCTCACAAGGTCCCTGCGGTATGCCCTTTTGGACACCAGGTCGTCCGAGGCGGAGAGGTTCACCATAACAGCTGCCCCCGCCCCTGCATGCCGGGTGGATGGAGGATTCAGGGTCCAGAGATCCTCACAGATCTCGCAGCCCACTGTAAGCTTTGGCATATCGATCGCGCGAAACAGGATATCAGTGCCCATAGGGACCTTAAATCCTGCATATTCCACTGTTACAGTCTCTCCGGTTCCCGGGACAAAATGCCTTTTTTCGTAGAACTCACCGTAATCCGGGATATTTTCCTTGGGGATCAGTGCTGTCAACTTCCCCCTGTGGAGAGCCGCCGCGCAGTCGTACAACTTTCCTCCCACCCTCACAGGCACTCCTGCGAAAATAAGGGCAGAAGAAAAAGCAGTCTCCTCCGCGATCCTTTTAAGAGTATTCTCCGCTTCTTTTATCAGGACATCCTGGAGGAAAAGATCCCCGCAGGAATAGCCGGTGACCGAAAGTTCCGGCGTCACTATGATCAAAGCGCCCTGAGAATCCGCTTCCTTCACGGCCTTTATTATCTCTGTGCCGTTTCTAACCGGATCCGCCACGGTGACCACCGGGGTGCAGGCACATACTTTTACAAATCCGTCCTTCAATTTTATCTCCTCAAACAGCTGCGGTCACACCGGCTGCCACCAGGAAACTGATGACAGCCATTATGCATCCTGCGAGAGCAACTCCGCACATGACCGCTATAATGCTCTTTTTAAAATCCATGTCCAGGATCGAAGCCGCAAGTGTTCCCGTCCAGGCTCCCGTGCCCGGAAGGGGGATCCCCACAAATATCATGAGAGCGTAGTAAAGCCCGGGGCCTGCGGTATTCTTAAGTTTCTCCCCGCCCTTATGTCCCTTTTCAAGACAGAAACGGAAGAAACCTCCTATGACCTTCTTGTCCGCGCCCCATTCCAGTATCCTTCTGGCAAAGAAAAAGATAAAGGGCACGGGTAGCATATTTCCCACGGCTATGACCACATAAGCCAGGACCATGTTGAACTCCGGATCGCTGACCTTGAAAGCCTGGGCAACCGGTATGGCGCCTCTGAGTTCTATAAGAGGAACCATTGCAATAAAAAAGACATACAGATATTTTTTCAGCATCTATTCAATCTCCCTTGTAGTTTCCGAGGAACTTCAAAAACTCGTCCATGTCTTCGTCGGTGCCGATGGAAACCCTGAGCCTTTCCCCTGTCCTGTCCCCTGGGAAATACCGGACGAATATCCCATCGTTTCTGAGAGCTTTGAACAGATCCTGTGCAGAGGTGCCTTTACGGCCGCAGAATACAAAGTTTGCAGAGGACTCCGGCATATCAAAACCCATTTCGGAAAGAGCCGAAGCTATCCTCTCCCTTGTCTTTATTACCATCCCGGTATTCCTTTTAAGGGACTCCACATCCCTTATGGCTGCTGCGCTGCAGGCGATGGCCGGACGGTTCATCGTATAGGAATTGAAGGAGTTTCTCACATCCGAAAGGCATGAGATAAGCTTTTCGCTTCCGAAGGCCCATCCCACTCTGAGTCCCGCAAGGGACCTGGACTTGGATGTGGTCTGCACCACCAGCAGATTCTCATATCTGTCTGTAAGGGAAAGCGCGGACTCCCCGCCAAAATCGATATAAGCCTCATCGCATATGACCACGCATTCCGGATGGCTTTTAACCAGCTCTTCCACCCGGTCAAGCCCCATCAAAACCCCTGTTGGGGCGTTTGGATTTGGAAAGAGTATACCTCCCCACTCCCCCTTGTAATCATCCGGGTCTATCTTCAGATCACTGTCCAGGGGGATGAGTCTGTAGGGCACTCTGAAGAGCCCGCACCATACCCGGTAAAATGAATATGTGACATCCGGGAAGACCACGGGTCTCTGACCGTTGAAAAAGGCCATAAATGACGTGGCCAGCACATCATCGGACCCCACCCCCACAAAGATCCTGTTTGATGGAACAGAATAGACTTCCGAAAGCGCGAGTCTGATGTCCGTGTATTCGGGATCCGGGTAGAGCCTCAGATCCGACGGATCCAGCTCTTTCAATGCCCTTGCCACATCAGGGGATGGGGGATAGGGACATTCATTTGTGTTCAGTTTTATTATCCTGCCCTTTATCTTTGGCTGTTCACCAGCCACATAAGGACTGATCTTTCGTAAATTGTCCTCCCAGCTCAATTTTCCGCACCCGTAAGCAGTCTTGCTCTCCTTTCACAGAATTCCACAACCTTTACAGACAGGAAAGCCTGGAAATCCACTGCCCCGTTCTGATACCATTCCGCAGCGAACTTGTTATTTCCCCGCTCTTCGTAGTAGAGCCCCATCTCATAGCAGGCTTCCGAGCACATCCCTGTGGTGAGGGCAGCAACCGAAAAGGTGAGGAAATCAGTGTTGTCCTTTCTGATCCTGGCGCAGTGCATGGCGACGCATGCAGCTTCAAGCCGCCTGTCCGCAGGAAGGTCGGTGGCAAGGGCGATCATGTCAAAATAAGGCCCTGCCGCCACAAAATCCTCTTCCCCACCGGATATGTAGAGTTCCTGGGCATATATATGCTCAAGCCTTGCAGAGAGCCTCCCCTTGCCGCTCAAGGCTCTCAAAGCCTCCAGGTCTCTGCTGGTGTGGCTCACGGAAGGCCTGTGGATGATCTCGATATCGCTGTCAAAGACCACAGGATCCAGCCTGACAGTCTCATGCACATCTTCTATCCAGGTAAAGGTCCTGAGCCTTCTGAAGAGCTTGGGCCTCAGCTCCCTGTCATAGTTGTATATGGTTCCGTTCTCCAGCTGGTTTGCGTAATACATCTGGACTATCTCGATCTCCGGCAGGAGATTTTCTTTCAGAATGCGGAACCTCTCCCTGTTTTCCTCATCTATCTCCTCATCTGCGTCCGCAGAGTAGATATATTCCTTTGTGGCTTTGGAGAAGCTGAAGTTCCTTGCATCGGAAAAGCTCCCGGTCCATTCAAAATCATATATTTTGTCGGTATATTTTGCCGCGATCTTCTTCGTGTCATCGGACGAACCGGTATCGACTATTATGATCTCATCCATGAGATCCTTTACACTGTCGAGGCACTTCTCCAGCTTGTCTTCCTCATTCTTCACTATCATACAAAGCGATATCTCAACCATACACATACCCCTTTCTTCAACCGGATCACACTACAAAGGGGACAGGAGAATCCTCTCCCATCCCCTCCATGTGGATCTCATTTACCGGCCTGCAACGAATTCACACCGTTGTATCGTACTCTGTGCCTGTAACCTCTTCCGTGGTGGCCGCAGCCCCTGATGAATCATAAGTGGAAAGGAGCTTGTCCAAAGTCCCGTTGGCCTCATAACTGGTGAGACTGACAGAAGATGAGGACGCCTCAGACGAAGAGCTGGAACCGTCTGCAGAATCCGACTCGGACGCCGCCTCTGCCTTTACCTTGGCATAATACTTGCTCATCAGCTTCCCGTAGCTTCCGTTCTTGATGGAGGCATAATCGGAAAGGGAATATCCGCCGAACATGGAATCCTCCGTGCTGGGCAGAAGAGCGCTGGCCAAAGAAGACTTCTGGCTGATGGAATTCGACTGACTCATGGACAGTGCTGAATTCGATGCTAAACTTGATACATTCATTGATGACATATGCTACCTCCCGGCTTCCGTGCCTGTAACAAAATCCTTTTATAGTTAATTTGATATTACGTTTCCTGTTGTCAAATGTCAACCTTTTTTGAACAAAAACTGATTGCATCCCTTGCCGTTGCCGCAGGTGTACAGTTTCTCCAGGGTGAAACCCCTTTTCCTGTAGAAATCCAGTATCTCTTCGGGTTTTGCGGTTTCAAAGGGCCATCCGCCTATCCAGTCATAGAAATCCACCATGGCTGACATCCCTCGCTCTTCCTTCCTGGCTTTCCAGGTGGCGAAGGGTTTGAGCCTCAGGAAATCCTTTATGGTGGGAGGTCCCCACATCCTGATGAACACCGGCACCATCAGAAGGGGTCTGGCGGCTTCGGGCATGCTGTTGTAGGTCTTCTTGACCCACTTCCACATCCTGGTATAAACCCCCTGATCGTTGTAAATGGCGATCATAAGGTTTCCCCCATCCTTTACCAGTGGCACCATGTTTCCCAGAGCCCTGTACATATCGCCGGTGTGATGAAGCACTCCCCAGGAGTACACTATGTCCTGTTCAGGGTATTTGGACAGGTATCCGCTGTCCAGAGCGTCACCTCTCTCAACCTTCCAGTCCGGATCCTTTGGATCATCGTATTTTTTTCTCAGGATCCGGGTGCATTTCACGGAGTTTACATCGTAATCAAAGGAACTCACACTGGCTCCCAGTTTCCTTGCAGCCAGGCTGAAAAGCCCGCTTCCGGAGCCCACATCCAGGAAAGTCTTTCCCTGAAGGGTTTCCACTCCAAGCCAGTCCCTGAGGGACTGCTCTGCGTTTTCTATCCTTTCGTCGTCCAGCCATTCCAGAAACTGGGCCCAGTTTTTACCAAATTCAAATCTGTCCTTACTCACAGGTTCCTCCCTGTCATCCCCCCGGCAGATATGCCAAAGGCTGTCTGTGATCCCCGGAAATGCTTACCCCAGCACACCCTTTTTGGAATTCTTGAGCACAGGGATCTCTTCCGTGTCCACATCATTTATATTATCACCCTTGTATTTTGCGGTTTCCCTTGCCACAACTCCGGATAATAAGAGCACTGCCAGGACATTGGGTATGGCCATGAGTCCATTCATAAGATCGGCAGTATTCCACAAAAGGTTTAGCTCTATAACGGATCCCGCAAAGACGCCTACGACCCAAAGGATCTTGTAGATGATAATGACCTTTTCTCCGAACAGATATACCGCGCATCTCTCGCCATAGTAGTACCAGCCCAGGATGGTGGAGAAGGCGAAGGTTATGAGTCCCAGTGTCAGCACAGGCACTCCGATCACGGGGATCATGTCAAAAGCCATGGCTGTGAGCTCGCTTCCGTTCCCTGAAAGCCCGTCGATCTCGGGGTACTTTATTATGCAGGACACCAGTACAAGACCTGTCATAAGGCAGATGACCACAGTGTCCCAGAAGGTCCCGGTCATGGAAACAAGGGCCTGATACTTGGGATTGGGTGTCTTTGCCGCGCTGGCCACCAGCGGGGCGGAGCCCATTCCGGATTCATTTGAGAACAGACCCCTGGCAAATCCGTAACGGCAAGCAACCATCACGGTGCTGCCCACAAAGCCGCCTCCTGCAGCCCTGGCGTTCACAGCCGACTCCAGGATCACTGCCACTGCCTGTCCCATCACATCCCTGTTGAGAACCAGTATGATCAGGCATCCTATGACATATGCGGCGGCCATGAAGGGCACCAGCATCTCAGACACCTTGGTTATGGAATTAAGGCCTCCCAGTATCACCAGTCCCACCAGCACTGCAAGGACTGCGCCCACCACGGGGGAAGGCACGTTAAAGTTTTTGGTTATATTGGAAGCCACTGCGTTTGCCTGGACCGTGCAGCCTATACCGAAAGCGCAGAGCGCCGCAAGGACAGCAAAGACGACACCTGCCCATTTGGCCTTGAGCCCTCTTTCCAGGGCATACATGGCGCCTCCTATCATGGTGCCGTTTTCGCTCTTCACCCTGTATTTGACTGCGATCAGAGTCTCCGCATACTTTGTGGCCATGCCGAATATGCCTGTGAGCCACATCCAGAGCACGGACCCGGGGCCTCCCAGGGCTATGGCAGTGCCAACCCCTATGATATTTCCCGTTCCGATGGTGGATGAGAGGGCTGCGGTAAGCGCTCCGAAATTGGACACATCTCCTTCAGACTCCGGATTTTTCACCACGGAAAGTTTTATGCCCTTAAACACTTCCTTTTGGATAAAACCTGTGCGGATGGTCATGAATATGTGGGTGCCGAAGAGCAGTATGATAAGAGGCCATCCCCACAAAAACGAATCAAACGCGTCAATAAAATCTGAAAACATCATAAACTCCTTTCAAAACCCACACATCGCATATCTTAAAACCGTCCGGTTTCAATCATTTTTGGAAGGTCCTGCGATCTTTGCAGGATCGGTTGCCGAGCTGTTCCTTATGTCTATGATGGGGCCGCCCTTTCCTTCGATGTAATCCCTTGTTATGGTCACCCGGCCGATATTGTCGTCCTTGGGTATCTCGTACATGATATCCAGCATGAATTCCTCTATTATGGAACGGAGAGCCCTTGCTCCCGTATCCTGTTTCACCGCTTTCTCCGCGATGGCTTCCAGGGCTCCGTCGTCAAATTCAAGATCCACCTCATCCAGATCCAGCAGTTTTTTGTACTGCTTCAAAATGGCATTCTTGGGTTCCTTCAGTATCTGTATCAGCATATCCCTGTCCAGTGACTCCATGGTACATACCACCGGCAGCCTTCCGAGAAACTCAGGTATCATGCCAAACTTTCTCAGGTCTTCGTTTTTGACCTGGCTTAAAATGCTCCCTTCCTTCTCATCCTTGTCGGGAAGCTCTGCGCTGTAACCTATGGAAGTCTCTTTGTTCACCCTTCGCTTTATGATGTCCTTAAGTTCCGGGAAAGCGCCTCCGCATATGAAAAGTATGTTCCTGGTGTTCACGGTTGTAAGGGGCACCATGGCGTTCTTCGAAGTGGCTCCCACGGGGACTTCTATATCCGCCCCCTCCAGGAGTTTCAGCATCCCCTGCTGTACCGACTCCCCGCTCACATCCCGGGAGGTGGTGTTTGTCTTCTTGGCGATCTTGTCTATCTCATCGATAAACACTATACCGGACTCCGCCTTCTCCACATCGTTGTTGGTGGCCATGAGAAGTTTCGAGATGACACTCTCGATATCGTCCCCAATATAACCTGCCTCTGTAAGGGAGGTGGCGTCGGCGATGGCCAGGGGCACATCCAGTATCCGGGCAAGAGTCTTCACCAGATAGGTCTTTCCGCAGCCGGTGGGACCTATCAGCAGGATATTCGACTTGTCTATCTCTATGTCGTCCATGCTGCCGGTTATGACTCTCTTATAGTGGTTGTAAACAGCCACGGAGATCACCTTTTTTGCATGCTCCTGTCCGATGACATACTCGTCCAAAGACGCTTTTATCAGATGGGGAGCAGGGACTTTCTTTATGGCAGGCTCTGACTTTTTGGCCTTATCCTTCTTCTTGACCTTCTGCTTGTTGGGTATACCTCCCTGCCCCTGAAGATCCGAGAGATTTATAAAACTCAGCCCCGGGATATTGCCATTGTTCAGCATACCGTTGTAATCAAACTGGCTGACCTGGTCCATGGTCTTGTGCATGCAGTCTTCGCAGATATTTATATTGTTCGGCAGGTGATACATCTTGCCGGTCTTGCTCTCAGGCCTGCGGCAGATAAAGCACACATCTTCATAACCAGTGTTATTATTATCTTTGGATTTATCATTACTACTGTTTTCTTTTGTGTCTTCTTTATCACTGCTTTCGTCAATGATATCGGCATCCACCTGTTCCAATTCTTTTTTATCGTCGTTATTGTCCTGCATGATCCATCCTTTTCCAAAAATACGGGTTATCGGTAAATCTGTACACTGCCCGGCGGGGCAGGACATCATAATGGCTTCCCAGCTTAAAGCCTGCATATCTTGCGGCGCATCCGGCTATAAAGCCAAAAGCCAGATACCATCTGCCGGCTTTGAACAGCATGGAGACCACATTCTTCACATACCTGACCCCTTCCCCCTCAGAAGAGATATCTCCGAAAACCTCCGGATGCATCTTTTGGGAAACCGCCAGATCGAAATTTCTCCTGAACAGTTTTATCAAAGAGTGGTCATGGGAATGAAAGACTCTGGCATCGGGTCTGTATGAGATACTTAAGCCATGGTCCAGCAGCGCTCTCGCATAGACCATATCTTCGTTGAATATGGCAGGGGCAGAAAATCCTCCAAGGGAGTCAAACACCTGCCGGTCATAGGCAGCGCACGCATTAGAACAGAAAAACGCCTTGATGCCTGCGGTTTTGATATCATCTGCGGTTTTTATCCGCGGTTCTTCCGGATAGTTAAACCCACGGGTGAGCTTCTCCACATAGGAAGAACTCTTCCGGGCCAGCTGCCTCCCGTACGCTGCGGAAGCGCCATCTTCAGTGATGCCTTTGATGAGATTTTCTATCAGATGACGGTCTGCAGGAACTGCATCCTGGGTCATCATGACAAAGACAGGTGAATCAGAATGGGATATGGCCTCATTTCTTGAGGCCGCGTGATCAAACTCCCTGCGGTCCACGGTGTACACTTCACATCCGTCGGGAACATCAGACACGCGGCTTTTTTCATCCACAGTCAGCATGACTATCATACGGCCGGGAGATAAGGTCTGCTTCTTAAGTCTCTCCACAAGAGTCCGCAGATCACTGCCCGGCCGGTAAGCCGGGATGATCACATCGGGATGTATCTCCCTGCTATTTGGTTCCCACATAACTTGCTGTATCCGACTGGATCTTTGAACTGCACTCCTCCACCACAGATGATGCAGTGTACTCCGCATCCGTAAAGAGAAATGTGTGGAGCCAGGTCACATTGTCCTTCAGATCCAAAGGCACCACACAGGATCCCTTGGAACCGATGCTTCCGGTTGCCAGTGCGTCCTGTTTGGGGAAGCCCTCACTGCCGGATATCCTGTAATCCGTGGCATGCTGCAGCATATCTGTTATATCCTCAAGGGTCAGGGATGTGACTATCTCTTTGTTTGAAACCAGGCTGGAAGCCAGATTTGCAAGCTGGGAAGCATCCGCCGTATACACCTTTTCCATGACAGCCGCCAGAACATTTCTCTGTCTCTCAGCTCGTCCGAAATCGTTTCCCACATAACGTATACGGCAGTAAGCAGTGGCCTGCAGACCTGAGAGATTCTGGGATCCCGCATGGGTGACCTCAACGATATTGTTGTTAAGCTTGCTGGCGTTTCCCTTGTCGCTTTCATCCACCCACATACTTCTCTGGTAATTGTTCAGATGGACTATCTCGCTCTCCTGGACATTTATGGTGACACCCCCCAGGGCGTCTATGGTGTCTATCAGTCCCTGGAAGCCCACGGTGACAAAGTCAGTGATGTTCATATCCAGGTTCAGGTTCAGCATGTTTATGGCCTGTTCGGGACCGCCCTTTGCATAGGCGGTGTTACATTTATTGTAACTGTCATTCCCCAGGTTCAGGTATGTGTCTCTGTAAACCGACACCAGTTTCACATCTCCGGTATCCTGGTTTATGGAGGCTATCATGATGGTATCGCTTCGTCCCCTGGTGTTCTGATCTATGGATTTCGTGCGGGAGTCCAGACCGAAGAGCGCGATATTCCTGTAGCCCTTCATGCTTCCGGTCTCTTCCTTCTCCCTGACCTCTTCATTGACCAGGATGTCATCGTCCTCCAGACGGACTATGGTGACGCCGCTGGTACCCTTCCATATGGAGTACATCACTCCCACTGCTATCACCAGGATCAGGATCTCCACAACGAACAGGATCACATGCTTCTTTTTCCTGCCCCTGGACCGGTCATCCCTCCTGCGGCTGCCGGAGCTTTTCCTGCTGCCGCCGGATCTGCCGGCGGTTCTGCGGCCACTGTTTCCTGAAGAGTTCCGTCTGCTGCTCCTGCCCCGGTTTTCGTACCCTCTGTCATAATCTTCCTCATAACGGCTGTCGTAACCATCATCGTAAGGGTCGTCATACCTGTCATCGTAGGGGGCGTCGTATCCCTCATCGTATCTGTCGTCATATCCGTCCCGGTAACCTGCGTCATCGGAATACCCGTCATCGTAAGGGTCTCCGTATCCGTCATTGTCGTAACGGTCATCATATCCACCCTTGCTGTAACGGTCATCATATCTGTCATCGTAACGATCGTCATACCGGTCGTCGTATCGGTCTCTTCCGGAGCTTCTGCCTCTGCTCCCCCTGTTTCTGTCACCGCGATCCTCATAACTGTCGTCGTATCTGTTTCTGCCCAATGCCAGCTTCTCCTTAATATATTATTTCCGGTGCGCTGTCCTTTTCTTTACATCCATCGCCACAGAGATCCCAGATCCTGAGCGCATTTTTTCAAACTAAACAAAGATTATAATATATTTTATGCATCCCTTGCAAGTTTATATCTCACCTTCAGGCTCCGTCACCCCGCAAGCTCATATCCTGCCTTCACGCTCCGTCACCCCGCAGGCTCATATCTACCCTTCAGGCTCCATCACCCCGCAGGCTCATATCCTGCCTTCAGGCTCCATCACCTCGCAGGCTCATATCTCCCCTTCAAACACCCTTACGGCAGAACCGGTGAGATACACAGGGTCGTCCTCCGTTCCCGCCCATTCCACCTGCATGGATCCGCCGAGAGTCTTTATTTCCACGGAATGATGAGTGTGACCCAAAAGAACAGCGGCCACAGCTGAAGCGCTGCACCCGGTGCCGCAGGCCAGAGTCTCTCCGGAACCCCTCTCCCACACTCTCATCTCCAGGTGACCGGGGTCTGCAACCCTCACAAATTCCGTGTTCACCCGTTCGGGGAAGATCCCGTCGCACTCAAACTTGGGTCCTATCGCCGCCAGATCCAGACTGTGTATCTCGTTCATGAACACCACCGCATGGGGATTTCCCATGGACACGCAGGTGATCCTGTATTCGGTATCGCCGATCTTCACAGGCTCATCGATGACCCTTTCCTTGCCGGATATGACAGGTATCTCCGAAGCCCTGAGTTCCGGGCATCCCATATTCACCCGGACGTGATCCACCTTATTTTTCTGATCGCAGTAGACCGTGATCTCCTTTATCTTGCCGCAGCTCTCGATGGTCAGATCCTTTTTGCCCGTAAGCCCCTTGTCGTAGACATACTTGGCAACGCAGCGTATGCCGTTTCCGCACATCTGGGCCCTGCTGCCGTCAGCATTGTACATTTCCATCTCAAAGTCTGCGATCTCCGAGTCATTGATGAAAATAAGCCCGTCGGAGCCGATGCCGAAATGCCGGTCGGAGAGTTTGCGGGCCAGGCTGCTCCTGTTCTCCCGGGGCACATTCTCCTCCATGCCGTTTATATAGATGTAATCGTTACCACAGCCGTGCATCTTTGTGAATTTCATATCTACCTCCTGTATCCTGTGGGGGTATCCTGTGTGGACCTCCCCGCATGAATATGCATCATCGCGCTTTACGCGCGTTGTACTCTCATCCCTGTCCCGTTATGGCTGGCAGCCCTTCCTGAAGCGCGTTGTACTCTCATCCCTGTCCCGTTATGGCAGACAGCCCTTCCTGAAGCACGCTGTCCCTGTAGTAGGACAGTTCCTCGGAAATAAAAGCGTCCAGAGTCCTCATGGACAGTATCTCCACAGGAGACCTGTCGTCTGTGAGACACATATCTCCGGCCCTGTACCCTTC
>JAILIO010000070.1 GCA_024695225.1 Lachnospiraceae bacterium | reverse complement strand
GCTATAGTGGGATATATCGCGGTTCAGGATCTGACCAAGATGGGAGATATCGTGAGAGGCAGGACATATGAAGCCTTCTTCCCGCTGATCGCGGTTGCTGTCATTTATTTTATCCTGGGCGGGCTTCTTAAATTCATAGTGGACTGGATAGAAAAACTGATCGATCCGAAACGGAGAAAAAGGGAAGATATTTTAAAGGGGGTAATGAAACGTGATCGAGATTAAAAATCTGAAAAAAGAATTCCGGGATGTTACGCCCTTAAAGGATGTCAGTGTGACCATAAACGACGGGGATGTGATCTCCGTCATCGGTCCTTCGGGAACCGGGAAGTCAACACTTATCCGCTGCATCAATCTTCTGGAAACTCCCACCGGCGGACAGATCATCGTGGATGGAGAGGATATAACGGCAAAAGGCGTGGATGTCAGGAAAGTCAGACAGAAGATCGGAATGGTGTTTCAGGCCTTTAATCTGTTTGGACATCTCACCGTTATAGAAAATCTGATGCTTGCCCCCATGGATCTTCGGGGGAAAAGCAAACAGGAAGCTTATGATACGGGAATGGAACTATTGCAGAGGGTAGGCCTTGTAAATAAGGCCCTAAGCTATCCGGATGAGCTTTCCGGGGGACAGAAGCAGCGTGTGGCGATCGCCCGTACCCTCGCCATGGATCCGGATGTGATCCTGTTGGATGAACCGACTTCCGCCCTTGACCCCAATATGGTGTCAGAGGTACAGGCGGTCATCAGAGATCTTTCAAAGAGCGGAAAGACTATGATGATCGTGACCCATGAGATGAATTTTGCGAGAGCCATTTCCAATCGTGTCTTTTATATTGACGGTGGCGGGATATATGAGGAAGGAACGCCTGAGGAGATATTTGATCACCCTGTGAAGGAACTCACACGCAGATTTATAAAGAAACTCAAGGTTTTTGAGGCTGTGATAGACAGCAGGGAATACGATTTTATCGGCTTTGGGTCAGAGCTTGATTCGTATCTTGTGCAAAATGACGTGCCACGTGGGGTTAAATACCGTATACGTCTGACTATTGAAGAGCTTGTACAGCAGATCCTGCTCCCAAGGTATGACGAACCCTTTATCCGGGTAAGAACAGAATATTCTGAGCAGAATAAGGAATGCTATATAGAGGTTTCCTATAAGGGAGAAGGGTTTGATATACAGGATACAGATAACGAACTTTCACTTAAACTGCTGAGGGATACCACAAAAGATTTGAGTTACAGCTTTAACGAAGAAGCTGATGAGCCAAATCTTGTCCGGATCCTTATAGTGCCGGATAAATAAACACTAAGCCCTCTCAGACCCCGTTTCCTGATGGTAACAGGGTTATTTTTCTGATCTTTGTGATAATCTCAGTCTATCGCCGGCGATAGATTTTAAGGATTTTTCAAATCATAAAACCCATGATACTATGAGTCCATCAAATGCAAAGGAGGTACAGTGAATGATAAACATGAATGAAATGATGAACAGGGATGAAATGAATAAGTGTATGTGTTGTCGAATGTTATATTCCCGGGCAGGTGGAAGGCTGGGGCATATTATCTGTGCGCCCTTAAATGAAGGTTGATAAAAGACAGCCCTCATCAGTAATAAGGCAAATGCCCGGGAGACAGAAGCTTCCGGGTTTTTTAATACCCAAAATCCTGTTGATCAATGATAAGGAGGATCCCACCATGAGCAATTACAGATTTGAGACATTGCAGTTACACATAGGACAGGAACAGGCAGATCCGGTTACGGATTCCAGAGCGGTTCCGATCTACCAGACAACTTCCTATGTATTCCATAACAGCAAACACGCAGCAGACCGCTTCGGCCTTGCGGATGCAGGAAATATCTACGGAAGACTTACCAATTCCACACAGGATGTCCTGGAAAAGAGACTGGCGGCACTGGAGGGCGGGAGCGCAGCCCTGGCTGTGGCATCCGGCTCAGCAGCCATCACATATACCATAGAAGCACTGGCTGCAAATGGTGGTCATATAGTGGCGCAGAAGACTATCTACGGCGGGAGCTTCAATCTTTTAGAGCACACTCTTCCCCAGTATGGCATCACAACAACTTTTGTGGATGCCCACAATCTCCGGGAGCTGGAAGACGCCATAAAGGACAACACCAGGGCAGTTTATCTGGAAACACTGGGAAATCCAAACAGTGACATCCCTGATATAGACGCTATAGCAGAGATCGCACATAAATACGGGATCCCTGTGGTGGTGGACAATACTTTCGGGACACCTTATCTGATAAGGCCAATTGAACACGGAGCGGATATCGTGGTTCACTCCGCTACCAAGTTCATCGGAGGACACGGAACAACCCTGGGAGGTGTGGTAGTAGAGTCAGGGAAGTTTAACTGGAAGGAAAGCGGCAAATATCCCAACATTGCGGAAGCCAATCCAAGTTATCACGGAATATCCTTCTATGATGCAGTGGGACCTGCTGCGTTTGTGACATACATCCGAGCGATCCTGCTGCGTGACACGGGGGCAACCATATCACCCTTTAATGCTTTCCTTCTTCTGCAGGGGGTGGAAACACTGTCACTCAGGGTGGAGAGACATGCGGAGAACACAAAGAGGGTTGTGGAATTCCTAAATAACAGCCCATATGTGGACAAAGTGAATCATCCTTCCCTTGAAGAGCATCCGGATCACGAACTTTATAAAAAGTATTTCCCAAATGGCGGGGCTTCCATATTTACCTTTGATATCAAGGGGGGAAGAGAAGAGGCCTGGAAATTTATCGACAATCTCAAGATATTTTCACTCCTTGCAAATGTGGCCGATGTCAAGAGCCTCGTGATCCATCCAGCATCCACCACCCACTCACAGCTTTCAGATGAGGAACTGGAAGACCAGGGGATACATCAGAATACCATCCGTCTGTCCATCGGCACAGAGCATATCGATGATATCATTGCGGATCTTGAGAACGGATTTGCAGCTGTAAAGTAAACATATAAATGAAAACATATAAATAAAAACAGATACTAAAACCGGATCTGCCCGGATAACGAAACCTGTAGGCCGGAAACAGACCGGTTTGGAAAAGATAAGTGAAAAATTCATATAAACAGTATTTTGAAAGGAGATACGACCATGTCAAAAATTTATAAAGGAGCTTTGGAACTCATAGGAAATACTCCCCTTGTGGAGGTGGTAAACATTGAAAAGGAACTGGGCCTTGAAGCAACAGTCCTTGTGAAACTTGAATACTTCAATCCCTCAGGTTCCGTGAAGGACAGGATCGCAAAAGCGATGATAGAGGACGCGGAGCAGAAGGGATTGTTGAAACCGGGATCAGTGATCATTGAACCCACATCGGGAAATACGGGAATAGGGCTTGCTTCCATAGCTGCCGGCAAGGGATACAGAGCGATCCTCGTAATGCCCGAAACCATGAGCGTTGAAAGGAGAAACATAATCAAAGCCTATGGGGCAGAGATCGTGCTCACGGAGGGGAGCAAGGGTATGAAAGGAGCCATCGCCAAGGCAGAAGAGCTGTCAAATGAAATCCCTGACAGTTTTATCCCCTCACAGTTTAAAAATCCCGCAAACCCCGGGATACACAAGGCGACTACGGGACCTGAGATCTGGAGGGATACCGATGGCAAGGTTGACATTTTCATAGCCGGTGTGGGAACCGGTGGAACGGTGAGCGGAGTAGGCGAATATCTGAAGGAACAGAACAGCAATGTGAAGGTTGTGGCATTGGAGCCTGAAGATTCACCCGTGCTTTCCGAAGGAAAGGCAGGCGCCCACAAGATCCAGGGCATCGGCGCGGGATTTGTCCCGGATACGCTGAACACATCCATCTACGACGAGATATTCAAAGCTTCAAATCAAAGCGCCTTTGACACTGCCAAACTCCTTTCGAAAAAAGAGGGGATATCAGTTGGTATCTCATCGGGAGCAGCGCTTTTTGCGGGGATCGAACTCGCAAAGAGGCCGGAAAATAAGGGAAAAGTCATCGTTGCACTTCTCCCTGACAGCGGAGACAGATATTATTCCACACCGTTATTTACCGAATAAAACAGGGAAAAAACTCAAAACCGTCAGAAAAATGACTTGCCGAGTTGGGAAGATGAATATATTATATGGATGATAAAAATTTTTATCCTTGAAAAAACAGACTGGAGTATATATGCCCTTAAGGAGAAAACTTACGCCTACCCGGACCCTCAAATCCGGAATGAAGGTAGACCAGCCCATATTTGGACCTGACGGAAGAGTG
>JAILIO010000014.1 GCA_024695225.1 Lachnospiraceae bacterium | reverse complement strand
TCTGTCACATCATCCGTCGGTAGGTCTTGAACTGAAACGCCATGGAAACCGGGTGTTTGACAGGCGAAGCATCTGATAATGACAAGATCATAAGAATTTGTATCAATTTGAGAAATACAGGATCAAATCTCCTGTATTATTTGTGAAATATTACCAAACTTAATGATTTATTTTAAGCATATTTTATATGGATTTTACAATTACATAGGTTTACACTTATTATGTTGTTAAAATTTTTTTAACAAAAAATTCAAATTTGGAGGTGGTTTTTATGATCAGTTTCATTATCTGTCTCGCGATTCTCATAGGTGGTTATTTCACCTACGGGAAACTTGTTGACAGCACGTTTGGCCCTGATGACAGGGAGACTCCGGCGGTTGCTATCAATGACGGTATCGATTATGTCGTCATGCCCCAGTGGAAGCTGTTTTTGGTCCAGCTTCTGAACATTGCCGGTCTCGGCCCCATTTTCGGCGCCATGCAAGGTGCCCTGTGGGGACCCATAGTATTCCTGTGGATCACCTTCGGCACGATCTTCGCAGGTGCAGTTCATGATTATTTCTCCGGAATGCTTTCCGAGAGAAATAACGGCGCATCCATAGCAGAGGTCACAGGTATCTATCTCGGACCTGTTATGAAGACTGTGATGCGTGTGTTCTGCGTAGTTCTTTTGATCATGGTCGGTACGGTGTTTGCCGTGGGACCTGCAGGACTTCTGGTGAAGCTCCTGTCTGAGAAAGGTGTGAGCGGTGTTCTTGCACAGACCACAACATGGCTTGCCATCATTCTCATCTACTATTTCATTGCAACATTTATTTCCATCGACAAGATAATCGGAAAGATATATCCTGTATTCGGTATCGTGCTTATCGTCATGGCTATCGGTGTTGCCATCGGTATCCCTGTAAATGGATTCCATACACCTGAACTCTTCAGCCATTTCTACAGCATGCATCCCAAGGGGACTCCCGTATGGTCATTCATGTTCATAACTGTGGCCTGCGGAGCTATTTCCGGATTCCATTCAACCCAGTCTCCTCTGATGGCCAGATGTCTTAAGAGCGAGAGACAGGGACATTTCGTATTCTACGGCGCAATGGTTGCAGAAGGCTGCATAGCTCTTGTGTGGGCTGCTGCAGGATGCTCCATTTACGCAGTGACAGACGGTCTGAATACCGGACTTGCCGAGATCCTTGCGGAGGGTCAGTCAGCAGCTATCTATGATGTCTGTGTACAGACGATGGGTACAGTCGGCGTTGTCCTGGGTATGCTGGGTGTTGTTGCCTGCCCCATCACATCAGGCGATACCGCATTCCGTTCAGCCAGACTGACACTTGCAGACTGGTTCAATATCGATCAGGAAAGTTATGCCAACAGGCTTAAGCTCTGTATCCCTGTTCTCGGCATAGGCGCATTCCTCGGCTTTGGAAATACCCTTGGATTCCTGAGCTATACCGTTATCTGGAGATACTTCAGCTGGACCAACCAGACTCTGGCCATGATAGTTCTCTGGGCAGGCGCAATGTTCCTGGTACAGGAGAAGAAGAATTACTGGATCTGCGCAGTTCCTGCAACCTTCATGAGCGCAGTCTCCATCACATACTTTGTGATGGCTCCCGAGTGCCTGGGACTTATCCCTGCACTTACAAACAATACAATGGTAGCATATCCTGCAGGGATCATTGCCGCAGTATTGTTCCTTGTGATATTCTTAAGGGCAGCTAATAACCGTAAGGCAGCGTCCGCGGCCTGATCTTGATCTGACATAATACAACAGATCTTGTGAAAGCCGGAAAGAACAATATTTAACTATACGCAGGGCGGGGCGGAAAACCCCGCTCTGTTGTGTAATATTAGAGGAATATGAGAGGAGAAGCCATGCTTTTTGCACCAAAGGCACTGGGAAACAGGAAACTCGAACCTGAAGCACTTAGAGATGACAAAAAGAACTGTTTGAAGATAGGCCCCTGCGGTATTGGAAAGGAAGCCATTTATTTAAACAGTTTTTACATAGATCGGCAATATTATGTCACATACACAGATGTGAGGCGTGTGTACAAAAGGCTCGCCATGAGCAAGGGAGGCTTTACCGGAAAAGGTGTGTTTGGCACAATGCCTTATCTGGTGGTGGAACTTTCAAACGGGCTTGAAAAGCAGTGTAATTTCAAGTTTGAAGACCAGGTGGACAGGTTCTTGCAGGAATTTCACAGGGGACACCCGGATGTACCTGTCCACTCAAAGGCGGCGGAAAAGAAACTGAAAGAGGCGGAAGAACAGGAGAGACTCCGTTACAAAAAAGACGATGAACTGACAGCCGATGCCCTGGAGGCCAGAGGGGAACTGGAAAGGGCAAAGGCATACCTCGAGGAAAACACCGAGATCACAGATGAATTGTCGAATTCCGCCAGGACGAAACGCATAATAGACAATATAAATCCCACCTACAAATTCGTGGCTTTGGCTATATGCGCTCTTTCCATCGCCGCCATCATCTTTGGCATATATGCTGTTTATATGAAGATGGGGCTTGCCATATATTTTGTCCTGTTTGGGGTGGCAGGCATATTCTTTGCCATGTCTACAAGGGTTCTTCCCACAGGCATGAATAACCGCAAATACGCAGAAGGGCGCTGGAGGGATGCCGTAGCTGCAGTAAAAGACAGGATCTCCGGCTATGAAGGATTCCCCGTGCCCGCCCACTTCGCCCATCCCGTGGTGCTGGAACGGATGATAAGAGTCATCAGGGAGGGGAGGACAGAATCGGTGAAGGGCGCTTATGAACTTATGAAGGAGGAGCTTAAAGCCCTGAACAACACAGTTACGGTTTCGCAGAAGGAACATGACGAAGTTGTGACTGTAAAACCCCTGTTCCTGGTGTGTGATTACAGTGATGATATCGGGTGAGCGATCATACTGTCCCCTTGAGAAAAATATAGGGATCCGTTAAGAAAATATAGGAACCCGTTGAGGAAAAAAATATCCCATTGAGAAAAGACAGGATTACATGGGAATAATAGGAACCCATGGAGAAGATCAAGTATCAC
>JAILIO010000011.1 GCA_024695225.1 Lachnospiraceae bacterium | reverse complement strand
AAAGCCGAAGATAGGTATGAACAGCATTATCATCGACAGGCTCAAAAAGCTTATGAAAGGAGCCAATTTAAAAGCAACGCTGTTGGCTCTTGCCGGCACTATAGTCTCCTTCCCCAGCAGTTTGAAGAAATCGTACATCGGCTGCAGGACAGGAGGTCCCACACGGCGCTGCATACGGGCTATAACCTTGCGATCCAGGCCTGCCAGAAGCCAGCCTGCAAGTATAGTGAAGAGCGCCCCCGGGAAAATCAAAACATAAAATACATACTTCAGGATGAACATCATTCCCCCCCTTAATGCATGAACGCAAACATGAATACGCAGAGTATCGCTATCATTATCACCGCATAAATACTGTAATCATTTACGGAACCTGAATGCAGTCCCTGCATGATCTCATAATACTTATGCCAGTTATACTTGAATCCCCAGAAGAGGTCGGAACCTCCCGCATGGGAATACTCGGCTTTTTCACCGGAGAAGAATACTTCATACTTCTCTTTGGGATCAGCGGACTCATAGGTGCTGCCTTTGAAATCCACATTTATATCTCCGGTCCCGTATACGGAATCATAATCCTGGCCGTCTTTAAGAGTACGTCCCACTGTGTTCTGCATAAGCAGGAAGCAGAGAATGGATGCGGCAAATATCATCAAGAACAATACAAGCCACACATAAGGATCCCAGTAACTGAAGACCGATCCACCCTCGAAAAGTCCGGTCAGGCTGCTGCCCACGGAGTATCCTTCGCCCATCATGCTGTCCACATAGCCCAGATTGTTGAAGGCCGCAGATACAGCGCTCCTGATCATCACTGTGTCGAATTCCCTGTAGCAAAGTCCTGTAAATAAGCACATAAGAGACATCACTATCATGGGTATGAGCATGATAGGGGGAACTTCTTTTACATTCTCATGCTCCTTCCTGAGCTGACCGAAGAACACGGAGTGCAGCACCTTTACGAAGGAAGCAAGGGTCATGACAGACACGATCAGGGCTGTCACCACGACCACAACGTAATAGAAATTTCCTGTCTCAACTGCCTTGTCATACACTGCCTGGTAAATGAGCCACTTGGAGACAAATCCGTTAAACGGCGGAAGGCCTGAGATGGAGAATGCACCTACCAAAAAGCACAGGCAGGTCTTCGGCATCTTCTTTGAAAGACCACCAAGGGAATCCAGATCCGATGTCCCGGTGCTGTGGATGACCGCGCCTGCGCAGAGGAAGAGAAGACCTTTGAACAGGGTGTGGTTGACTGCATGGAACAGGGCCGCGTTCAAACCGAGTCCGGTACAGAGCCCTGCGGCAGTGATTATATATCCGAGCTGTGACACCGAATGGAATGCCAGAAGTCTCTTGAAGTCGTGCTGGGCAAGAGCCATGGTGACACCCATGAACATGGTCACGGTTCCAACCGCAGTGAGCATGATCTGAAGTTGATTCGTATCTATGGCCCTGAAGACTATGTAACTGATCCTGATGATACCGTAGACACCCAGTTTGAGCACCATGCCCGAAAGTATCATGGATACCGACGAAGGAGCTACCGTATGGGCATCCACAAAGGATGCATGGAAAGGTATCATGGCCGACTCCACACAGAAACCTGTGAGTATAAGAGCAAAAGCCATGAGAGTCGTATTGTTCATATTTCCTGGAAGCATGGACGCCAGCTGGGCAAGGTTCAGCGTGTGACAGCTCATATACAGCAGGGCTATCCCGGCCAGTGTCATGGACGATCCTATGGAACAGTTCACCAGGTACTTGAAGGCTCCCTCTATCGCAGTCAGCTTCTCGGTGTTCGCTGCGGTAAGGGCCACAGCTGAGAATGTGACTATCTCCATCATTATGAACATATTGAATATGTCACCTGTGAGGAAGAAACCGACGCTGGAACCTGCAAGCATCAAAAACAGTGTGTAGTAATGCCCCAGATTCTGTTTTCCTTTCATGTATCCGAAGGAATACACGCAGGAAAGCCAGTATGCAACAATGCCCAAAAGTGCGAAGAGAAGGCTCAGGGCATCCACTTCATATCCGATACCGATGGCGTATCCGGACTCTGGTGTCCATCCGCCCATCCAATATGAGATGACCTGACCGTCGATCATGACTGTGGGTATCAATGCCATCAGCATTATAAGCGATGCTGTGACTGCCAAAAATGCGATCAGGTTTCTGATCTTTTCATTCTTTCCGACTATCTCTATGAGAAACGCCGAAAAGAACAGTACCATCACCGAAAGTACGGGAAAATGCTGGATCATCCGCGCAACCTCCTTACCTCATCGGCATCCACGGTGCCGTATCTCTTCTTTATCATTATCACAATGGCCAGTGCCATGGCATCCACGCAGGCGCCTATGACGATGCTGGTGAGGGTGAGTGCCTGTGGAACGGGATCTACGAAAAATGTGGATGCAGTCCCGTTCAAAAGATCTGAAATAGTGTAAATGGGAGCCGTTCCGCCCTCATTGAATCCGGCGCTCACGATCAGCAGATTCACTCCATAATCGATGATCCCCAGTCCCAGGACTACCTTTATCAGGTTCTTCTGGGTACACAGAACCCCGAGTCCAAGGGCGATCAGGATAAATGAAACGATGTAATTGCCTATTATCATTTTGTGCCCTCCTCTGCAGTCTCCTCAGTCTTTGTCTCCTTTATTTCCGAGCTGCTCTTCCCGGGCACCATGAGTCCCAGCATGAGTATCAGCAGAAATCCGATACCCGTCAGGACTTTAAAGCCCACGGCATAACTCATGAATGTGATGTTTCCTGCGGAGATCATATCTCCCACTTCTCCCTGGTCAAAAATTATATTCCTGCAGAAGTTGGCCCCCGCAAATATCCCGAGCATACCCAGGAGCACGTATATGATAGCCCCCAGTGCTTCACCCACTCTGAGAGCTTCGGGTTTCAGCGCCTTTACGAGGTTATTGAAACCGTAGCCCAGATAAAGCAGGAGAACTGCGGACGCCACCAGGACTCCGCCCTGGAAACCACCGCCGGGGCTTATGGTTCCGAATGCTATCACGTAAAACCCAAGGATGATCCCAAAGGGAAGGAAGAAATCAGAGCCGCATTTTACGATAAGTCTTTTATTCCTGTAACGTTCTTTGAACTTCATCAGGCTTCCTCTCCTTTCTTGTCCTCTTCTGTCTCTTTTTCCCCGTCAGCCACGCTCTTGAGAACGATGTAGCTTCCTGCGATGGCAGTCAGCAGGATAAAGGATTCTCCAAGGGTATCAAATCCCCTGAAGTCGTAGACCACTGCCGCAACGTTGTTGGCCGCTTCGGTCTTTGACAGGTTCTCCTGGACAATGACATCGGCAACACCGTTTACATGGGACATATCAACATTTTCGGGATCGCTGTAGAGATCCATCACATTGGTATAACTGCCGTCGTAAGTCACAGTTCCCTCCACATAGTGGAAGACAACTGCATAGATACCACAGGCCAGTATCAAACCAAGTGAAATGTAAGCAAGAAATCTTTTCATTTGCCCTCATCCCCCTTATCCGTAGTCTTTCGTATAGCGATGATAAATATCGCGGTGGTCAGCACTGCTCCCACAGACGCTTCTGCTATAGCCACATCAGGCGCCTGCAGCAAAATGAATTCCAGCGCCATGAACGCACCGGTGATCCCAAGTGCTATCACCGAAGAAAGCACGTTCTTTAAGGTGGCCGCGCAGATGGCCGAGATCACTATGCCTGCCAGAACCAGATAGTTCAGAATGTACATCTCATTCATCTTCTTCCACCAGATCCTCTCCAAGCTTGTCGACTTCCAGTTCGTCCACAGGCTTTTTCTTATGAATATAAGCTCCTCTCATAAGGGCGTGGCTGGCTATGGGATTCGCCAGCAGATTGAAGATCCCGATGATCCCGATCTTCACTGCCATTGATGGATCCCCCAAAAACCCCAGGGCATAAATGATGCCTCCTATCACAACCCCGAGTATCCCCAGAGTGGCTATATTCGTGCTGCTCTGCATCCTGCAAAAGAAATCGGGCATCCTCAGCATCCCGATGGTACCGGCCAGTGCAAAGAAAAGACCGATGGCAATAAAGACATCTATAACGATCTTCATAACTCACCTCCCAGATAGCGGCCGATAAGAGTAGTGCCGATAAAGCCCAGGACAGCTGTCACCAGGGCGATATCCAGGAAAATGCTCCTGCCGCTGATGAGCGAAAACAGTATCAGCGCTGCATCCACCACCACCTCGACACAGTCGGCGGCAATGGCCCGGTCTGCAATGGTGGGACCTGCGATCACCCTGACCAGCAGGATCAATGCAAGAGCTATAAAGCAGATTGCAAAAAATAACAGTTCACCAGACATTATTCCCATACCCTCCTTAATGCGCGTTCCATGGTGCCTTTTATCTTCTCACCGGCTTCCTCCGGCTCCTCGGTTTCCACTTCGATCCAGTGTATGTAAAAATAAGTTCTGCCATCTTCCTCGGTATCCTCTGCAATATCCACAGTGACGGTTCCGGGGGTCAGTGTTATGGAGTTTGCCAGCATTGCCTGAGCGTACTCACTCTTAAGATCCACAGGCACCTTCACTATGCCGGGCTTTATGTCCAGCTTAGGTGACAGTGCCCTGACTGCCATCACCACATTTGCTTTGATGAGTTCAATGGGAAATATGCATATGCAATACCCTAAAAACATCACAAGCCTCATGGGATTCAGCAGGTGAAAAGCTTTCTCGTGGATAAAGAATCCTGCGCTGAAGAACGCCACAACAGCGCAGACCACAACTCCTGCGATCAGGATCTGTCCGGATGCCGTGCCACTGAATATGGCGATGATCTGTCCGGTTATCAAAAGCCAGAACAGATATCCCAATATGAACACAGCTGCAAATGATGCCGCATTTAATTTTTTCATTCACCCTCCCCCTTTTCAGAAAAGATCGGTTTCCTGTCCACATGGCCTTCCGAAAGCTTTCTGGCTATCTTTTCGTCCAGCCACTCTGTAAGTTCTTTTATCCCGTCACCCGTGCGTCCTGATACCCTGAACACGGGGGCATCGGGATTTATATCGTTCTCATTTCCTTCGACGCGCCCGCAATCGAAATCAAAATAAGGGAGCACATCGCATTTATTTATGACCAGGGCGTCGGTAGCCCTGAACATGAGGGGATACTTTACCACCTTGTCATCCCCTTCCGGAACGCTGAGAAGCGTGATCCTGTAATCCTCACCGATATTAAACTCTGCGGGGCACACCAGGTTTCCTATATTCTCCACTATCAGAACATCCAGTTTTGATGTTTCGAACATGGGGAGTATCTTCTGTATGCTCAGCGCCTCTATATGGCATGCGCCGTCAGTCTGCAGCTGCACCACGGGGATCCCCATATCCTTTATGGTCTCCGCATCTATCTGTCCGGCCACATCCCCTTCTATGATACCGATGCTGTACTTGTCTCTGAGACTTTCTATTATCTGTTTTATAAGGGTTGTCTTGCCTGCCCCGGGGGATCCCATGAGATTTATGAGACAGACCTTGTCTCTGTCCAGCTCCTTTATGATATCCCCGCTCACATCCTCATTCCATTCGAGGATCTGCTTTACTATCTTGATCTCCATCCGCCTTTTAATCAGCCTCCACCGAGTCTACATAATATTCACTGCCGGAAACCACCCTGAAATCCCTGCCGTCACAGTTGGGACATCTGAACTTTCCGGGACTTATGACACCCTCGTAGCCGCACTCGCTGCACTGTATGCTCACGGGTATCTTCTCTATCTTTATGGATGCGCCCTCAGCTATGGTGCCCTTTGCCGCTATCCTGAAGTACTCGTCTATGCACTGCGGAACGATCCCTGAAAGCTCTCCCACCTTAAGTCTGATCTCATTGACCCTGCTGACATCATATTTCTCAACTTCCGGGATGACTGCCTCCAGTATCCCTTCCACTATACTCAGCTCATGCATTTGAGATCACGCGGTCAACGGTCCATACATGAGAAACAGGGATCGATGCTGGCCACTATCAGACCGGCGGCATCCACAGGATTCCCCTTTAGCATCACCGGCACTGTGGGAGCATTCTTAAAGGTAGGAACATGTATGCTCACCCTGGCAGGCTTGTCTGTACCGTTTGCCACAACCTTGTAGCTCAGCTGTCCCCTGGGAGCCTCATTTCTGCACATATACTCTCCGGGAGCTATGGTAGGTATGGCGTTCCCAAGATTTATAGGTCCTGCAGGCATCTGTTTGAAGGCCTGCCTTATGATCTTTATGCTCTCAAGGGTCTCCAGGGCACGGATCACGGCTCTGGAAAACACATCACAGGTATGATATGTGATGACCTTGAAATCAAAATCTTCGTAACTGGAATGAGGAGCATCCTTACGAACGTCCACAGGAACATTTGATGCCCTTGCATGAGGTCCGATGGCGCCGATCCTGATGGCATCCTCTGTGGTCAGGACTCCGACCCCCTGTGTCTTAAGAGCCACCGTCTTGTCACTCAGGATGAAATCCGTAAGTTCCTTTGTGCTCTCTTCCAGAAGATCCAGTCCCTTTGATACAGTCTCCATCTGGGGCTTTGTGATATCACGTCTCACTCCGCCGTATATGCACATCCCGTAATTTACACGGTTTCCCGTCAATTCCTCCAGGATATCCATACAGACTTCCCTGTCCGCCCAGGATTTCATAAAGAGACTGTCATGACCGATTATGTGAAGAGCTATGCCCAGCCAGAGCAAATGTGAATGGATACGTTCAAGCTCCTCTATGATCACCCTTATATACTGGGCTTTCTTAGGAACATTCACCCCTGCGATCTCCTCGCAGGCCATGCAGAATGTCATTGCATGCACATGGGAACATATCCCGCACACCCTTTCCACAAGGGTTGTGGCCTGGATGTAATTCTTTTCCATAGCCAGTTTTTCGATGCCGCGGTGATTGTATCCGATAAACACCTCTGCATCTTTTATCATCTCGCCTTCCGTGACGAGTCTCGCATGGACCGGTTCCTCCAGCGAGGGATGGTAAGGTCCGATCGGTATGATCTGACTCATATCAGCCGTCCCTCCTTTCTTCATCATTTATCTTGCCAAAAACTGTTTCGGATGAGCTGCTACCGCCCGCGGAACTCACGGCATTACCTCCCTTATCCACATATCTGTCGCGGATAAGCTCGTCCATGGGTGTCACTATGATCTGTCCCTGTCCGCTCAGCATATTGTCCGGAAGGAACAGTCTCTTCGACATATCCAGGCCTTCAAACTCGAAACCGAAAAGTTCGTTCAGTTCTCTCTCCGGCCATTCGGCAGCCTTGTCATAAATGTCGGATATGGAGGGCAACACCTTGTGCCCCCGCACTGCATAGGACTCCACGCCGGGTTCTATCTGATAATCATAGGAAATGACCGGCTCCCCGTCCTGATCCAGATAGCCGTGGATCATGGCGAGTATCACATTGTCCTTTCTCATTTTACGGGCTATGTGCCGGATCTCTCCGGGCTCCGTGGGAATGATCTTGTAATCCTGTTTCATTTATATCTCCTTATCAGCAGATTCCGAACAGGGCGCACGCCCTGTATCCATTCGTCAGCATATCCTGGGCAGTTGGGCGCCGCTCAGCTTGACCGCTATCCTGCCCGTTCCAAGGACCGTCCTTATCACCAGTCTGCCGGGTGTCTTTTCGGTGACATGCCCTATGACCGCCGCTCCGCTGCCGTGGGGCTCTCTCTTAAGTATGGAAAGCGCCCTGTCTTCGCACTCTCCGGACACCACCGCGATCAGCCTCCCCTCACAAGCGCAGTACAGAGGGTCAAGCCCAAGTATATCACATATACTCCTCACTGTGTCAGAAATCGGTATCTCTTTTTCGAGGATTTCTATTCCGACGTCCTGTCTGTCCTCTACAAATTCGTTTAAAGCAGTGGCCAGACCGCCTCTTGTGGGATCCCTCATAACCCTGAGATCTTTTCCCAGTCCCCGGGCAAGAGCCAGGGCTTCCCGGTTGAGAGGTGCGCAGTCGGAGAGAAGCATATCGCTGCCTTCACCGCCTCCCATGCCGAATTCAGGATTTCTGGCCAGCATCACGGCTGTGCCGTGATCGCCAACGGTCCCAGAAACTATCACCGAATCTCCGGCACATATATTCTCAGGTTTCAGGCTGTACCCTTCCGGGAACAGGTCACTGTCGACAAAACCTATGCCCGAGGTGTTTATGTATATGCCGTCCCCGCGGCCTCTGTCCACCACCTTCGTATCCCCGGTGACTATCCTGACACCTGCTTCCTTTGCAGTACGACCGATGGACATGGCGATGGTCTTTAGTTCCTCAGCGGAAAATCCTTCTTCTATGATAAATGAAAGACTTAAATATGCGGGTTCTGCCCCCATCATGGCCAGATCGTTCACCGTGCCGCAGACGGACAGCTTTCCTATATCTCCCCCGGGGAAAAACCTGGGATCCACCACAAAACTGTCAGTGGAAAACACAAGTCTTTGGTTACCGTCACCGGTCCCCTTCAGTATGTCCAGCACCGCGCCGTCGCACAGGGCACCGGTCTTTTCATGGTCCTTATTTATCAGCGGAAGTATCAGGTCGCTTATGAGTTTTGAAGTCTTGCCGCCCCCACTTCCGTAATCAAGTGTTATCACATCTTCCATATCTGTTTTCCGATCCTGCCGGGGTTTCCGATACCCCGGTTTCGCAGTCCCTTTCCGGGACCGGCAGCTTATCCTTACGCGCTCACATCCCTGTACTTCCAGGCTGCGGCGCAGGCCCCTTCAGGCGACACCATACAGGGTCCCACCGGTTCTTCCGGCACGCAGGCCTTTCCAAAAAGCGGACATTCCGAAGGCTCCATAGCCCCCTTTATCACATCCCCGCAGTGACAGCCGCTGTCCTGCTTCGGTTCTCCGATCTTTATGTCAAATCTCTTTTCCGCATCCATATCGGAATACTCTTCCCGGATCCCAAAGCCGCTGTCCGGTATGAGTCCCAGCCCTCTCCAGATATCGCTTCGAAGGGCAAAGTACTTCTCCATCATCTCCTGGGCAATAGTGTTGCCATCTGCGCTGACCACAGTGCTGTAAGCATTCTCAAGTTTTGATTCACCATTCCTGATCTGTTTCAGAAGAAGGGTTATGGCTTTCAGTATCTCCTCCGGTTCAAAACCGCTGATCACCGCAGGATAGCCCAGATCCTCCGAAAAAAACTTCATGCCCTTTTCACCTGTGACCACTGCCACATGCCCCGGGCAGAGAAAACCCTGAACCGAAAAAGACGGATCCGATGCAAGGGCTCTCACCGAAGGCTCAACTTTCTTCAGCATGGAGAATACCGTAAAATTCTTAAGTCCTCTGTCCGCGGCTGCTCCTATTGCCGCAGCTGTGCCGGGGGCAGTTGTCTCAAAACCCGCTCCCAGAAAAATAACCTGCCTGTCCCGCTCTTTCTCAGCAAGCTCCACCGCGTCCACAGGCGAATATACGATACGGACATCAGCGCCGAGAGCCCTTCTTTTCATAAGGGTATCCCCGGGCCTGCTGCCGGGTACTCTTATCATATCTCCGTAGGTGGCTATCACAGGTCTGCATTCCAGTTCGGAAAGCCCAAGCACTGCATCCACCACCTGGGGCGGAGTCACACACACGGGACAGCCGGGTCCGGAGATCAGTTTCACTCCGGGAGGGAGGAGCGATTTTATCCCATTTCTGGCAATGGCCATGGTATGGGTCCCGCAGACCTCCATCAGACGGATGATCCCGTCCCTGCTCTTATGCTCCTTTGATGATTCCCGGGTTTCAGGCATATCTTTCACTTCGCCATGGCTTCCAGTTCTTTTACCAGTTCATCGTAGGATTCCATGACCTCCTGAGCCTGCTTTTCTCTGATGCGTTCAATGGCAAATCCGGCGTGGACTATCACATGATCTCCCGGTCTCGGATCCCGTATGAAGGACACATTTATGCTGCGCATCACGCCTCCGCGCTCAGCCAGCGCAGAACCGTCCTCATGAATTTCTTTGATCTTAAAAGGAACCGCAAGACACATATCTAAGGTCATCCTCTCATTTCTGTCGCAAAAAGCCATAGAACAAGCATGGATCCCGGAGGATATGCCATTACATCAAAAAAGCCCCGGGCTTTACCGGAACTTTTTCAGATTAAGCAGGTGATGGGAATCGAACCCACCTATCCAGCTTGGAAGGCTGGTGTTCTACCAATGAACTACACCTGCAAGACTTTTTCGGGGTGACAGGATTCGAACCTGCGGCCTCCTGCTCCCAAAGCAGGCGCTCTACCAAGCTGAGCCACACCCCGAGGGGAACGTATCTCCTGTCTCCGAACACGCAAGAAATATATTAAATAAAAAACCCGATAATGTCAACCGTGATTATTTTTTGTTTATCATTTTTCAAAGACGTTTTTTAATGTCTTCACTTTGCAAAACACTTAGGTCGCCGATGTTGTACGGCACATCTGCAATAAGTTTTTATGTCTTCACTTTGCAAAACACTTAGGTCCCTTTTCCAGTTCGGACAAAAGTTTTTCCATGGGTATGGGTCTGGAATAATAATAGCCCTGAAAACTGTGGACGCAGTATTTCCTGAGGATATCCCTCATCCCCACGGTTTCTATACCCTCAACGCACACATCGGCCCCGAAAGTGCTGGCGACCTCCGTGAAATGATTCACAAGTTTTCTCTCTTTATCGTCATCCTCTATCTTCTGCACAAACCCTCTGTCTATCTTTATGATGTCAAAGGGAAGATCTTTGAGGAGCCCGACTGATGAAAAGCCCGTGCCGAAATCGTCAAGGGCGATCTTCACGCCGCCTGCCTTGAGGCTCACCATAACATTTCTCAACAGTTCCACATCCAAAAGCCTGCACCGTTCAGTCACTTCAAGGCAGAGTTTTTCCGGAGGATACTGGGTCTCCCTGAGCACCTTCCTCACCACATCGACAAAGTCGGGCTTTTCGATCTGGGCATAGGACAGATTCACATTTACAATGAAATCAGGCAGCAGCTTATGAACCTTCCCGGCACTTTCAAGAGCGGTCTTCAGTATCCACTCACCCAGAGTGGGGAAAAGGGGATCCTTTTCCAAAAGCGGGATGAAAATGTCCGGAGGGATCATGCCGTACTCGGAATTCTCCCACCTGAGAAGGGCCTCGGCCCCGATCAGTTCCTCGGTCTCCGCGTCTATCACGGGCTGGTACAAAAGGAAAAAGCCCTTATCTTTCTGAGAGATGGAATTTCTGATCATATGCAGCTTTTCTATCTGCTTCTTTCCTTCATCATTCATGTTCTCATGAAATTCCACCATATCTCCGTGTCTGTTTATCTTGGATTCATCGTAAGCAAAATTCAGACAGGCATACACGGTCTGATCATCCGTATTGAAATCCTTGAGCTGTAAAGTCCCCGCATTCATTTCCAGGGAGACAAATGTGCCGTTAGCCCTGAGGCCCTCCCTGAAATGAGAGCGCAATTTTTCATATTTATCCTTTAAAGATTCTATGTCTTGTATTCCGGTGATCACGGCGAATTTGGCGCCGTCCAGTCTGTAGGTGCCGCCGCGCCTCCCAACCTGCTCCATCAGATATCTTCCGAACTGCTGTAAGATGTTATTGCCGATGTGATAACCGTATACTTCATTTATCTCCGTAAGTTTTCCTATACCGAACACGATTATCCTGGAAGGAGTTTTTTCTTTTATAACTTCCTGTACATCCTCAAAGAATCCGTACTGATTTCTGAGCCCGGTAAGGGCGTCCACATGACTCTGCTCCCCAAGATTCCTTATGGCTCCGCCAAAATACGCAGGCTGTCCGAATTCATCCTCGATAACGACTCCCCGGCAGGTACAGTAATCGTATTCACCGTTTATGTTCCTCGCCCGATATTGCATGTCATGATCCTGGGAACTGCCGTTAAACACTTCCTCGATCCCAAGGTGATAGGCGGCCCTGTCCTCAGGGTGTATATGCTCCTCCCAGATAGAACCTGCCGAATACATGTATTCCGAAGGCAGACCAAAAGTATCTACAAGGTTTTTGGACCATCTGGAATAATCGTAGTACATATCACAGAGATACACATATGTACCTTCCGAGATTATGGAAAAAGCTTCAAAAAGAGAATCCAGTTTCTTTTTTCTGTTTTCAGGTATCATATCGCCTGATGCCATTTCACTCTCCAATACCGGACGCGGTCACACCGTTCATCCAACGATCTCCGAAAAACCCAGGCCTTCTGCAATGCCGGCGGCATCCGCTGCAGCCCACTGATCCGTCAAAGTCCCCTCCATAGCTTCCCTTCTGACCTCCGCGTTTGAATGAAAGCCATGCTCCACTATAAGTCCCGGAACCCCCACCTCGGAAGCTCCCCTCAGTATGCCGTAATAGTCCCCGCTGCTGCCATGTCTCACGCACACAGCCCCACATTTGTCCAGACCGTCGTTGAAAGCATCGCTCCACTCCCTTATGTTTCCGGGAGAAGCGGTCTCAAATCCTGTGACCGTGCACAAACCTTCGTTTTCATATACGGCGCTTATGTTTTGCCCGATGGCGTTTGCTATGGCAAGGGCTGTCTCGTTCTGAAGCGCAGGCACCCCCACCAGCACCACCGGTTTGTTGATCGACACAGGCTGTCCGAAAGTGGGATATCCATTGGCATTATCCCTGTTAGAGTTTGTATGGAGAGAGATGAAATAATCGCACCCCTCGGCATATTTTCCTCTGAGACTTATATGCTTTGAATCCAGCACCTCGTCGGAATACCCTTCGATCGTTATATGTTCTGTCTCCCGGGTCATGACGGTGGAGATCCCGTAGTTCTCCTCCAGCAGATCCCTGAGACTGAGACCTATCTTCAATGTAGCGATATTTTCCTCGTAGCCGTAGGAATCGTCTCCGGTCACTGCATTCTTCCCTTCATAATGCCCCGGATCCAGGCAAATAAGGGCGTTGCTGCGGATTGAATGAGCTCCCTCATGGGATTTGCATGTCTCTTTGTCGGAAACCTCCACATCGACCCTGTATTCGAACTGCTTAAGGCCGCTGCCCTCCAGCACGTCCGAGAATATATTATCCCCGTCTCCTGCGGTACCATCGGAGATGACGTTGCCGACCTCGCTCCAATCGCCGTTCTCTCCGCTCATATCCCTGCGGAGGACCGAATACACCGACACTCTGTCGTCAGTTTCGTCAGACCACCTGACCTGTATCTCACCTCCGGATATCCTTGCGGTCTCCAAAGCCGAAACGGCAACGGGAGTCAGGTCATCTTCTGCAATTTCACGCTCTTCCGATCCCACTTCCTCCCATATCTGTTCCTCAGCGCTGTCCTTATCCCTCGCGGTAAATGTGCCCTTCACCGTAAACAGCATGAAGATCATCCCTGCGAGAATGATGAGAGAGATCACAAGTACTGCGGTCGTGACATTTTTCAATAATGTCCTCCGAAAATAATCTTCACTACAATTCCGAGTATTATACCATTATGTCAATACACTTATCCGGATGTTCTTTAATATTTATAAGAGTTTTTACCCCAGTTGATAGATATGATGCAGACAAATTACCAAGGTCTTTGTCTCTTCCACAAAAGGTCTTATTACTGACATACTCAGCTTTATCTATATTTCTTAGTATTTCTCTGATTAATGGTGTATCTTTGATATCTGAATGTATATCAAAGAAGGCATCGTTGATTCTTATTGTTTCTATCTCTTTTGGTATATCATTTTCATGCAAATATACTTTAAGCTCATGTTATTTTCTCCTAAAGATACTTTATATTTACAACTTATTGTTCTGCATCTTCTTGTTCTGCTATCAGTGCATCTTCTAACAACTTGTACATCTTGTTATAAACACCATATTGCTTTGCTAAATCATTTAGTCTGTCTACATTGACTTGTTCATTGTCTATTGCACTTAGCAGTGT
>JAILIO010000280.1 GCA_024695225.1 Lachnospiraceae bacterium | reverse complement strand
TCCTCTCTTTTGAGATATATCTTAGGTCCCTTCAGATCCTCGGTCATCTTCTGTGCAAAGTAAAGTCTGGAGGGCCTGCCGGCGTATTCATTCAGCAGTCTGTTGAGTTCACTGTTGAATTCAGGATCGTCTTTGTATCTGTTGTAGGCTTCCTCGAGTTCCAGGCACACGGTCATAAGCGTTTCAGGGATGTACTGTCCCCCGTGTATTCCGAATCTCCCTCTGCTCATTGTCATTTCCTCCTGTTCATCTCTCATCTGTTCATGCGTTGGACTCAGAAACGATCTGCTCCAGTTTCTTTAAGGCTTCACCGCTCTTTATGAGTCTCTCCGCTTCCTTTATGCCATCCCCTATGGATGCTGCCTTTCCTCCCGCATAAATGGCGGCTCCCGCATTCATCAGAACAGCCGTGTATTTGGGGCCAGTCTCCTTTCCGGAAAGGATATCTCTCGTGATCTTTGCGTTCTCCTCCGGAGTCCCGCCCAGAAGGTCTCCGGGCTTCCCTGAGGTGAAGCCGAAATCCTCCGGGGTTATGACATAATCCTTGTATTCCCCGTTCATGACTTCACATATGGCCGTGGGTCCGCAGGCTGAGATCTCGTCCAGTTTCTCCCTTCCAAACACCACAAGACCTCTCTTTACTCCCAGGTCTGTGAGAACCCTTGCAAGGGGATCCAGCAGGTATTCGTCATACACACCCAGGACCTGCATGGCAGGGCTCACAGGGTTTGTGAGGGGTCCCAGGATATTGAACACAGTCCTGAATCCCAGTTCTTTTCTGATGGCTCCCACATATTTCATGGATGTGTGGTATTTCTGGGCAAAGAAGAAACAAAATCCCGTCTTGTCCAGCATGGAAACACATTTTTCGGGAGACATGTCGATATTTATCCCCAGAGCTTCCAGACAGTCAGCAGCGCCGGACTTTGAGGAAGCAGCCCTGTTTCCGTGCTTTGCCACCTTTATGCCAGCAGAAGCTATTATGATGGCAGAGGTGGTGGAGATGTTGAAACTGTGGGAGTTGTCCCCGCCGGTACCCACGATCTCCAGGCACTCTCCGGGGTATTCCACCTTTATGGCGTGCTCTCTCATGGCTGCGGCGCAGCCTGCGATCTCGTCCCTGGTCTCAGCCTTTGCGGACTTGGTGGAAAGAGCTGCCAGAAATGCCGCATTCTGTGTCTGTGAAGTCTCGCCGTTCATGATCTCGTTCATGACGGTGTAGGCTTCATCATAAGACAGATCCTCTTTGTTTACAATCTTTACTATGGCTTCCTTGATCATTTTCATCCTCCTTTTAAATGCTGTTCGTCATCATTTATATTTATGTAAAAATAATTGTGTGCTCCAATATGTTTTCAGTACCTGATATTCAGGAAATTCCTTATGATGGTTGGTCCATCCGGGGTCAATATGGATTCCGGATGAAACTGCAGGCCGTATACCGGAAATTCGGTGTGTTCCACCGCCATGACCTCGTCATCGTCAGACATAGCGGTGACCCTTAAGCATTCCGGCAATGTGTTTTTCACCGCCGACAGGGAATGGTACCTGGCTGCAGTCATGTGGTCGCCCACCCCGTCAAACATCTTTGAATGGGACACCACCCTTATCTCGGAACTTTTCCCGTGCATAAGGGTCTTTGCGTACGACACCTTCGCCCCGTAGGCTGCACATATGGCCTGATGCCCCAGGCATACCCCCAGGATCGGGATCTTCCCCGAGAATGTCTTCACTGCATCCACACATATCCCGGCTTTTTCGGGACGTCCGGGTCCCGGGCTCAGTATCATGTGGGAAGGCTTCATTTCTCTGATCTCATCTACAGTGATCTCATCGTTTCTGACAACCCTGATCTCCGCGTCAAACTGCCCCACCAGCTGGTAGAGGTTGTAAGAAAAACTGTCGTAATTGTCTATCAAAAGGATCATCCCTCCACCTCCTCTGCCATCTGAATGGCTCTCACAACCGCCGAAGCCTTGTTGATGCACTCTTCGTATTCCGACTCAGGCACGGAATCAGCGACTATGCCTGCGCCGCTTCTCACATAGACCCTGTCCTTTCTTCTGTAGGCAAGCCTGATCCCTATGCAGGTGTCCAGGTTCCCGGTGAAGTCGATGTAACCTATGGCTCCTCCGTATATTCCCCTCTTGTTGTTCTCGAATTCATTTATGAGCTCGCAGGCCTTTATTTTCGGAGCTCCGGAAAGGGTCCCCGCGGGGAGCACCGCATTTATGGCGGAAAGGGCGTCACAGTCATCTCTTATCAGTCCCCTTACGGTAGAGCCTATGTGCATGACATGGGAGAACATTTCAACACTCCTCAGTTTTTCGACTTCCACAGTGCCAAACCTGGATATCCTTCCCAGGTCATTTCTGCCCAGGTCCACCAGCATATTGTGTTCAGCCAGTTCCTTGGGATCGTTTAAGAGTTCCTCCATCAAAAGTTTATCCTCGTAATCATCCCTGCCCCTCTTCCTGGTGCCCGCCAGAGGGAATGTGTGGAGTACTCCGTCCTTCAGCTTCACAAGGGTTTCCGGCGAGGCCCCCGCAAGTTCCAGATTCCTGCTGCTGAAGTAGAACATGTAAGGGGAAGGGTTTATGGTCCTGAGCATCCTGTAGGTGTTTAGGAGCGATCCCTCAAAGGGAGCGGAGAGCCTGTTTGACAGGACTATCTGGAAGATATCACCCTCCACGATCCTCCTCTTCGCCTTTTCCACCACGCTGCAGAACTCTTCCCTGGTGAATGCCCCTTCGAATTCCCCGGTAGCATGCCCCGAAACATCGTCTGACATTTCCCCCTCCATTATCAGGCGTTTCAGGTTTCCAAGTTCCATCTGCGCCCTGGAGAATTCAGTGTCGATGCTGTCCAGCTTCACATTTACGATCAGTATGATCTTCTGCTTCAGGTGGTCGAATGCGATCACCTTGTCAAAGAGCATGAGATCCACATCGTTGAAACCCTCGTCATCCGCTTCCACGAGTTTGAGGGACTTCTCCACATATTTGATGTAGTCGTATGCGAAATATCCCACAAGGCCCCCGGTGAAAGGGGGAAGTTCGGGGATCCTGGGGCTCCTGTACCTGGAGAGGATCTCTCTTATATGCCTGTCCGGCTCATCTGTCTCGAAATGGACATCCCCTATCTTCATCTGTCCGTCCCTGCAGGTGATCTCCAGTTTCGGATCGTAACCGAGAAAAGTATATCTGCCCCAGTTGTCATTATCCCCGGCGGACTCCAGCATATAGCAGTGTCCGGACACCTTCTTAAGTATCCTCAGCACCTGCAGGGGTGTCCTCATGTCAGAAAACATCTCCATACTCACAGGAGCGATGTCGTACCTGCCTTCGGATTTCAGTTTCTTCAGATCATCCAGATTCATGGCTGCATACCTCCTATCCCAACATAAAACTCTGTTCTGACTGCCGGATATCTGCCGTTCCTGCAGAGAGGATCTTTTCCGCCCAGGTTTGCTGCCTTCACAAAAAAATCCCCGGCAGTACCAAAATGATACTGCCGGGGACGAATTCACAAATAAATGATCCGCGGTGCCACCCCGATTCATAGATCGCTCTATGCGCTTAGCGAGATACCAACATATCCCCGGCAACTAACGTATGCCTTACGTCACAACATACTCGGACAACCTTTCCGCTGTGCCCTCAGAAGTCCATTCACATGAGCCTTTACTGTCTGCATCCCACCGCCGCAGGCTCTCTCTTAGCAAGTTTCTCAGGCTACTTCTCTTCCTCACAGGTTTTATTTAATTATATGCAAGTTAATACATTTTTTATTACTTGTCAATACTTTTTTGGGGTACACTGTGTCCCAATCTCATGTTTGACTTTGTTAGCGCTTTTTTACGATCTTTGCATCTGTCCGGTAGAGGCATTCGACTAATGCCATAAAAGACCCAAATGTGATACTTCGGAATTTTAAAATCATCAACCATAAGTTGGTAAATAGCCAAACACTGTTTTGCTATAGACATCCATCCCGATATTTAGTATTCTCTTGGTAGTGACCTACTTTGTATGTGACGATCCCTGTTACCCTTGATCTTTTTGCATCGCGACACAGAGGCAGAACTGCGTTGCTGCAAATGTAAGGTCACTTCGTATTATCTGAAGGAAACTGTCCATTTACGAAAAGCCTTTGTCATAACTCACCGTATAATACATCAGAAGCTTCTCTCTTTCAGATGAAAAGGCGGGTGTTTTGGTCAAATGAAGGTTCTGTTTAAGAAAGACATGATCTCGAAAATGTTCTTTTCTGCCGCCATCACTATGATCTTCACTCAGTTGATCAGTGTTGTCGCAACTATCATTGACGGGATCATCACAAGCCGCTATCTGGGTGATGTTGCCTATTCATCAGTTTCCTTATTCGGACCTTTTTCGGGGATCATGTCTATGATCGTCATATTTTTCTCCACGGGCTGTCAGGTGTTATGTTCAACGATGATAGGCAAAGGTAAAAAGGATACCGCAAACCATGTCTTTTCCATGTCTGTGATCTTTGTATTTTGTTCTTCAATTTTGATACTCCTAATTTACGGATTTCAGTCTGATCTTTTGATCTCACTGTATGGTAAAACGCCTGATAAAACTCCTGACATATATCTGCATTTAAAACAATATCTTCACGGATATATGATCGGTGTTCCCGCTGCAATGCTGACGCAGCTGTTGGGGCCGATGTGTGTGATGGACGGAGCGAAAAAACGTTTTATATTGTCTGCCATAACACTGTGTGTCGTTGACGTAACAGGCGATCTGCTGAACGTATTTGTTTTTCACGGCGGCGTATTTGGTATGGGCGTCGCCACTTCTGTTTCATTTATGATCCAGTTTTTGATACCGTCGCTTCATGTTTTTACACATAGAGGCTTCCTCAGGTTTTCTGTTCACAAGGTTCCCCTGTCCCTTTTAATGGATCTTGCAAGAAACGGAGCGCCTGTATTTATACAGTATATGGGAACGGTCCTTCGGGATTTTCTGATCAACACGCTCTACATCTTGTTAGCGGTTTCTGCTGTTGCACTTGCGGTAACGGGCGTGCAAAACGACC
>JAILIO010000277.1 GCA_024695225.1 Lachnospiraceae bacterium | reverse complement strand
AAGGTCATTTCCTGATCGTAATACACCGCTTTATATCCGTCTCCCATGTCGATCCACTCTCCCTTGTCATTGTCGTACAGGAAGCTCTGTCCGGGACTCACGGCCATGTTCTTATTTACATACCTGGGTACTGTGCTGTCTTTTGTTTCTGCTCCTATCCCCACCACATCGTCTGTCTTTGTCACAGTCACCACAACGGAATAGATATCCCCCGCCTTTAGTTCAACTGCGTTGTCCAAGTTCACCCTGTACAATCCCGGAACGGTGGTCTTTCCTTTGGCAGTTGCCACGGGGGCTGCTCCTTCAGGTATGGGACTGTCATACCCTTCCTTAAGTCCCGTATACACCTTCACCGTATAATCCATATTACAAACATCCAGATCTGTTTTGAAGGATACGGCTTTCAGGTCTTCACGTCCCCGGGCAGTAAAGACATTGGATGCCAAAAGCCTGTTTGAGGAGTCTGAAATAACCCCTTCAATACTTGAGACCATCCCGTCATACTGGTAGATATTGTCATAATCATCTCCCAGAGGACAGGCACTGAGGGAAACTACATTTATGAACTCACCTAAAAAACAGGGAGTATAGTATGACATATAGAAATAGGAATAAGGATGCATCTTTGATCCATCATACCAGCTGTTTCTGATGATCCAGGCCCCGTTTTCGGATATGGTCCCTCCGTTTTCCTCCAGCCTGAAATTTTTATAGGAGTAATCATCGTCCCAACCCACAATGGCGATAGCATGGTTGGGCCTGACCTGATCGGTGTAATAACTGTCGGTTTCCAGATTGATCTGTTCTAATTTTGTAACCGCCGGGATACCGCTCATGACTGCGCCATTTTCTTTGATAGCAGCCTTTATCATGGGCCACTGTGATTTATCTCTGGTCAAAAGTAACTGCCATCCCTTGACCGTTACCAGACATCTGTCCTGTGGAGCATCCAGTTTTCCCTTAAGAGTATCCTCTATCCCGGAATAGGGCATATCTGTCTCATTCACGGCCCCTGTCCTGTTTGACAAAAAGTCACTGGCAAGTATTGTGTCATTCCCAGCATCGTAATAAGGTATGTTGCCCGGAAAGCATGTGGTATCATATTCCGTGATATCACAGTTTCCGTTTCCATTATCCAGGGAGTAATGCATACCGTAGTAAGCGGTATGGAGTTCCGACAGATCAGTGGTCTCGGGGTTATATCCGTATTTATTTATAAGATTTCCCTCGAGAGCAGCAGTAGTCGAAAAACTCCAGCAGACTCCGTAATCCCCCTGATCCCTGGTCTGTGGCATTTTCTCATTAAGGGCTTCAAGCACTCCGTCAAGACCCACGTCATTATAAGATGCAGGGAAACTTTTCGGCAATGCTTCCTGCGCTTCAGACAGGCTCACAGCGTTCAGATCGTCAGGCCCCGACAATGCCCTGTCCGGATCGTAATCAGGGTCATCTGCCATGGATCTGTACTTATCCCTTTCAGGAACAGGTACCATTCTGTATCCATTCACCCGGGACTCCGGGATCTCAAAGTCAAGTTCAGCATCTGCGGAACTCTCATTTAATTTGACCGCATTTGACGGAAATGCGCTTATGGCAAGAGCTGTTATCAATGCCAGTGTCATCAGCCTGTTCTTCTTCATATGCCTTTCTCCTTTTCCATGTTCAAAAATCCTGAGCCTTATCAGTCACGCAAAAGCTGCCCCTCAGATCACTTTACGGTGACCATGCATCTGGTCTTGTATTCCTTGCCTGTCAGACTGTCGGTGGCCACTGCGGTTATATAGCCAATGCTTTCCGATGTCGCGCTGTCGCTTACGATAAATACTCCCTTTGTCCCGTTTGTCTTGCTGGTGTCAAGGGAGAGCCAGTCACAGCCCTCCGCTGTCCAGGTGACCAGTCCCACAAAGTTTTTGATCCCCGGGGTGAGGCTCGCCTTTACAGTCACGCTTCCTGTCTTTCCTGACTTTGGCGCTGCGCATTTAATTGAAGACTTTGCAAGCTTAAATTCCGCAAGGGGCTGCCTTATCTTTATCTCCTTCTGGGTCACAGTCACATTTTGGTTCTGACAGTTTGTTACTGATACAACAGGATTTCCGACCTTGGTCACCTTCAGTATCTGTTTCTTTTTGTTGAAACTGACCCCGGTACCGGATATGCTCCATGCAGTATCCTCAGAGCCTTTGGTAAGCTCATATATCTCCCCGGGATACAGGGTATCTTCAACCAGATCCTCCCACGCCATCTTTGTGTAGGACTTGTCCCTGTTCTCAACATTTACCTTCACGGTCTTCTTTAAGTGTCCCGAAACCGCAGTCACCTTGCAGCTGCCGGTGACCCCTCCTGTTATATAGCATTCAGCGCCGTTCTGTGATACAGATGCGACCCTGGGGTTTGATGAGATAAAGTAAACCTGTCCCGCGGCATCTTCAGGAGTAACGGTGGCCGTAAATTTCTCTGTCTTTCCGGGCTCCAAATTCAGGGGCTTTCCGGCTGATATGCTGAGTCTTTTGGGGGCGACGGCTACAGTATCCGTGAAGGCCTTTATACACAGATTTCCATATTTTAACCAGCTGACATCATACCAATTTGCTTCATATCCCTCCGCAATGTCAATCCACTTTCCCGTGTCATTGTCATAAAGGAAGCTACTGCCCGGATTCACAGCCATGTTCTTATTATCATAATAGGGTGTAGTGCAGACTTCTGCTTCTGCGCCTATTCCGACCAGTCTGTCTATCTTTTCCATGGTGATCACCACGGAATAGATATCCCCGGCCTCAAGTTCAACCGCGTTGTCCAGGTTCACTCTGTACAACCCCGGGACGGTGGTCATACCTTTGACAGTTGATACAGGCTTTGCTCCTTCAGGGATAGGACTGTCATAACCCTCTTTAAGCCTGGTATACACATCCACCGTATAATCCATATTATAAACATCCACATCTGTTCTGAAGGACACGGCTTTCAGGTCTTCACGACCCCTGGCAGTAAAGACATTTGATGCCAGGAGTCTGTTTGACGAGTCGGACAGGACTCCTTCAAGACACGAGAACAATCCATCGTACTGGTAGATATTGTCATAATCTTCCCCTATAGGACAGGCGGCCGCAGACATAAACTCCGTGTAACTATTGATAAACTTTGGAGTATAGTATGACATATAGAAATAGGAATCAGGATCCATCTCAGACCCATCCTTCCAGCTGTTTCTGATAATCCAGGCACCGTTTTGAGACAAGGTATTGTTAGGATCATTGAAATTCTTATAGGAGTAATCATCATCCCAACCAACAACGGAGATAGCATGATTGGATTCGAGCTCCTCTGTGTAATAACTGCCGGTTTTCGGATTGATCATTTCGATTGTCATGTCCGCCGGAATATCGCCTGTGACTGCGCCATATTCTTTGATGGCAGCTTTTATCATGGGCCACTGTGCCTCATCACTGGCGTTAAAACTCTGCCATCCCTTGACCGTTACCAGACATCTGTCCTGTGGAGCATCCAGTTTTCCCTTAAGAGTATCCTCTATCCCGGAATAAGGCATGTCAGCCTCATTCACGGCACCTGACCTGGTCGCCAGAAATTCAAATGCAAACCAGGCATTACTTCCAAACATATAGTAAGATACACCGGGTGCAATTGAGGTATTATAATCCACGATGTCATAATTTCCATTTCCGTTATCCATGGAATAATGATTATACCCGTAATAAGCTGTATGGAGCTCCGACAGATCCGTGGTCTTTGGATCGTATCCATATTGATTTACAAGATTTCCTTCGAGAACAGCAGTACTCGCAAAACTCCAGCATGTACCGTAATTCCCCTGATTCCTGGTCTGTGGCATTCGTTTGTTGAGTGCTTCAAGCACTCCGTCAAGACCCACGTCATTATAAGATTCAGGGAAACTTTTCGGCAGTTCCTCCTCTGCATCAGACAGACTCACCGGGTTTAGATCATCCGCACCCACGATCGCCCTGTCCGGATCGTAATCAGGGTCATCCGCGATGGATCTGTATTCATACCCCTTGGGAACAGGGCGCCCGATATATCCTCTCCCCTTTGATCCCGGATCCTCAAATTCAAGATCAAACCCAATATTCCCGGGGATCTCATCCGATCTGACCGCATCTGACGGAAATGCGCTTATGGCAAGAGCTGTTATCAATGCCAGTGTCATAAGTCTGTTCTTCTTCATATGCCTTTCTCCTTTTCCATAGTCATAAATCCTGAACCTTATCAGTCACGCAAAAGCTGCCTCTCAGGTCACTTTACGGTGACCATGCACCTGGTCTTGTATTCCTTGCCCGTCAGACTGTCGGTGGCCACTGCGGTTATATAGCCGATGCTTATCTTCCATCCCGTCTTAAAAGCTTATTTGATGCATACCATGGCTGTATCGCTGTAAGACTCTCCGGTCACTGAATCTGTGATCACAGCGGTAACATACGCGCTTTCACCTGACATAGCTGTGTCGCTGATGATAAACACCCCTCTGTTCCCTGTGCTTCTGTCTGTATCGATGGTAAGCCATTCCCCTCCTGTTACATTCCAGGTGACGACGCCAGTAAACTTTTTCCCCGCAGGGTTCTGACCGATACCAAAGGTCACTCTCTTTATCTTTCCGGACTTTGGAGCCGTAGTTGTTTTACAGGAACTGCTGAGTTTAAAGAATTTCAGAGGCTGTCTTACACAGATCTCCTTTTGGGTCACAGTCACATTTTGATTCAGGCAGCTTACCATGGACACAACCGGATTTCCGGCTTTCGT
>JAILIO010000266.1 GCA_024695225.1 Lachnospiraceae bacterium | reverse complement strand
GGCATGGAGTACGACGAGATCCAGGGTGATGCCATCAGAAAAGCCGCATCCTCCAAAGTCATGGTCCTGACAGGAGGCCCCGGCACTGGGAAGACCACCACCACAGACGGTATTATTGCCGCGTATAAGGCGTACGGGTTGAAGATCCTGCTGGCAGCGCCCACGGGACGCGCAGCCAAGCGTATGACAGAAGCCACGGGAATGGAGGCAAAGACGCTCCACAGGCTGCTGGAATTCAAACCCCCGGAAGGCTACCAGAAAAACGAAGAAAATCCGCTGGAGGGAGATGTGCTGATCGTTGACGAGTGTTCAATGATAGACATTATCCTTATGAATGCACTGCTGAAGGCTATCCCCCCTTCCATGCGGCTGATACTGGTGGGCGATATAGATCAGCTTCCATCTGTGGGCGCCGGAAATGTCCTGAGGGACATCATCGATTCCGGGGTGTTCCCTGTGGTGCGCCTCACCAGGATATTCCGGCAGGCTCAGGAGAGCCGCATCATCACGAATGCCCACCGCGTAAATAAAGGCCTGATGCCGGAGATCGACAACGGCAAAGGCTCTGATTTCTTCTTCAGAGAGGTGGAGGATGCGGATGAGGCGGCAGGGCTGATCGTGGATCTGGTCAGGGAAAAATTACCCTCCTACTATCATGTTGATCCTTCCGATATTCAGGTGCTCACTCCCATGCAGAAGGGAGTTGTGGGCGCCATCAATCTGAATGTCTCCCTGCAGGAAGCGTTAAATCCTCCCGAACAGGAGGTGTTCATGAGAGGGCGCGGCAGAGTGTCCGTGCACAAGGAATGCCTGTACCACAGGGGGTATACCTACCGGTCCGGGGACAAAGTCATGCAGATCAGAAATAATTACGACAAAGATGTTTTTAACGGCGATATAGGTATCATCGGTTCTGTGAATGAAACCGACAAAACCCTGACAGTGATCTTTGACGGAAGAAATGTTGAATATGAATTGACAGAACTGGACGAACTGGTACATGCTTATGCCACCACGATCCACAAGGCCCAGGGCTCTGAGTACCCCTTTGTAGTTATGCCGGTTATGATGAATCATTACATAATGCTTCAGAGGAATCTTGTCTACACGGGGATCACCCGGGCAAAGAAAGGACTGGTCGTAGTGGGTACGAAGAAAGCCCTTGCCTATGCGGTGAGAAATCTTGTGGTGACTAAAAGGAATTCTCTCCTGAAAGAGAGACTGCAGCAGAAAACATGATGCGATAAACTTGTCAGCTGCAATGGAGGTGCTGGATATAATGAAGGTGTCAGCTGCAATGAATGTGCAGAACGCGATAAACCCTTCAGCTGCAAAGAATGCGCAGGATGCGATAAACGGGTAGCAAATGGAGGGTATTTCCAAGTGATAACAGAGCCGGTTTTCGATATAGACAGTCTGAAGTCATTTATAAAAGACAACCCTGTATATCTCTTCGGTGCTGGAAATAAAGGCAAACGGTGGCTCATGCTGCTGGAGGAATACGGCCTCGGAGACCGGGTGCTCGGCGTCATAGACAACGACAAGTCCAAGTGGGGAAAAGTGATCAGGCGGATTGACGGATACATGCGGACTGTGGATGAGATCGATCAGCGCCACCCTGACGGGCAAATGCAAGTCTGCACCTGCGATCATGATGAGATTGTGCCTGACCATCATGCTCATAATGATACAGATGCCCATTCTGTGACTCTGCACTCCGGCACGCCTCCGCACTCAGGCTGCAGGTCTTATCCTGTGATCTCACCGTCGGATTTCCTGAAAAGAGCAGATCCGTGCCTTGTTATCTCAGTCAGCGCATATCATGACCAGATCAGAGAGCAGCTGGAGAAAATGTCCTGCGAGCGCGAGATCCCTTTGATCGATGCCGACATGGTGATGGCAGAGACTGCGGACAGCTCTGACTATGACCGCATTATAAAAGAGAGCGACACCCCTTTGATCCCCAAAGTTATCCATTACATCTGGGTGGGAGGGGAAATGCCGGACGACATCAGGGCAAATATAGACAACTGGCGCAGGATGTGCCCGGATTATGAATTCAAACTTTGGAATGAAAAAAACTATGACATAAATAAAAACCGGTATACCCTCGAAGCATACGAACGCGGCAAATACGGTTTCGTCGGGGATTTCATGAGATTTGATATCATTTACAGAGAGGGCGGTATCTACCTTGATACAGATATAGAAATGCTGAAAAAACCGGATGAACTTCTTTATCAGAAAGGGTTCTGCTGTATGGACAGCACTCTTTTTGTTTGCTTTGGGAGCGGCTTCGGCTCAGCCCCCGGAAATAAAGTCATCAAAATGCTTATGGATGATTATCGGGAACGGAGTTTTGTGGACAGTGACGGGATATCAGATCTGACCACCAACAATATTTTGTCATATGTGACCTTGAAACAGCACGGATTTGTTCCGCAAGACCGGTTTCAGAGGATATATGATATGAATATCTACCCAATGGTGCTGCAGGGCGGGGTAAGGGGCATAAAGGCATCTAATATCTCAGAAAAAACATTCTGGATCCATCGTGAAAAACTCAGCTGGCTTGATCCTCCGAACAGCTACATCATATAAATGATTGTCCTGAAAACCCACTGCCTTCAGGTGGTGTTTCCCTACTATAATATCTGCAAAAAATAAAATGAGGCAATGCCCTTCGCTTTCATATTCTTTGATGTATTATTTATTCTCGGATAGTTGATAATTCCTGGGTAAGATGTTCGGAGAACCTGATCGACCTGACCAAGGCGAAGATCGTGGCATACGAAAAGAATGCCAAGGGGAAGGATGTGGCAGTCGGAAAGCAGAAGTACAGCGGTGATTCGATCGAGCCTTCGATCCGCGTGATGATAAAACAGGGCAAGACCTGGGTGGATGTGGATCCCGCAAACTACAGCGTGACCTATATCAACAATGTTCAAAAGGGCAAAGCAGTGATCCTTGTAAACGGCAACGGCACGGAAACAGCAGGCAGCAAGACTGCAAAGTTCAGTATCGTATATTGAAAAAAATGATGAAAAGAGAGATAAAAATTAAAACTGCATTAATTGCCATCATGGCCGTATCATGCGTTCTTTCAGGGTGCTATGGTACGACCGATGGCAAAAGGGCTGAAGAAAACATTTCTGCCGGTGAGATCGGAAGTATGAAAGAGGATCCTTCGAACGATACTTCCGACACGGAGAAAGCTCAAACGGAAGACGACCTAAAAAAAGATTACAGCAATATCGTGGAGAACCCCAATATCGCGATCCCCGGTTATGAAAGCATAATCTTAAAGGCAGGAGAAAAGACTCAGTCCGTGAACTTTTATAACCCCGGAGAGAATACCTGCTATTTTAAGATAAGCCTGGTGGTGGATGGAGCTACCTGCTGGACTTCCGAACTTTTGGAACCCGGGGAAGAGATTCACAGTATAGAACTCACCGGGGCACTTGAAGCGGGGGATCATCCGGCGACCTTAAAATATGAATGCTTCTCGTTGAAAGATCAGTCTCCTTTAAACGGATCAAATATTGAATTGGTGCTGCATGTAAAATGAAGGCTCAGGCGATGATGCCGACGTACTCGTAACCTGCAGATTCCACAGCTTCCTTCAGCGCATTTTCTGCAATATCGCCTGACGCTTTGATCGTCACCAGATCTTTCTCGTGGTTGGCTGTTGCCTCGGTAACGCCATCGATAGCTTCGATCGCTTTTTTAACATGAGCCTCACAGTGCTGACACATCATTCCTTTTACTTTGATCTCCATTTTTGATGATTCCTCCTTTTTTGTTTGAGTATTGTCACTGACCTTGTCGAGGTCAGAAGTTTCACAACATGCGGCCTCATTTACGCTTGTGCTTTCGATGGCGGGAGAGCTGCAGCATACGTCCTTATTTACATCTGCGCTTTCGATGGCGGGAGAGCTGCAGCATACGTTCTCGTTTGAGGTGGCGCTTTCGATGGCGGGAGAGCTGCAGAATACGTCCTTATTTACACCTGCGCTTTCGATGGCGGGAGGCTCATCTCCGGCCTTGAAGAAATTCAGGCGCAGGGCGTTTGAAACCACGCAGAAGCTTGAAAGGCTCATGGCCGCCGCTCCGAACATGGGGTTTAACACCCAGCCGAAAGCGTGTATATATGCTCCTGCGGCGAGGGGGATTCCGATAATGTTGTAAAAGAACGCCCAGAAGAGATTTTCGTGGATGTTTCTGAGAGTGGCGCGGCTCAGCCGGATCGCAGTCACTACATCCCGGAGACTGCTCTTCATCAGAACCACATCTGCGGCATCGATAGCCACATCATTTCCGGCGCCGATGGCTATTCCGATGTCGGCCCTTGTGAGAGCCGGGGCGTCATTTATGCCGTCGCCCACCATGGCGGTCTTCCCCTGTTTCTGAAGCTTACGGATGACAGATTCCTTCCCGTCCGGTTTCACTCCGGCGATCACTTCATCGACGCCCGCCTCCCCTGCGATGGCATCCGCGGTCTTTTCATTGTCACCGGTTAGCATGACCACATGGATCCCCAGTTTTCTGAGCTCCGCGATGGCTTTTGCCGAATCCTCTTTGATGACGTCGGCCACAGAAATGATCCCGAGGAAACTGCCGCCCTTTGAGAAAAATAAAGGCGTCTCGCCGCCGGCGGAAAGCTCATCTGCAAGTTTCAGGGATCCCTCTCCGATGTCTGTCACGGCGGAGATAAATTCCAGGTTCCCTCCCGCAACGCCTTTATTTGCAAGGGATGCGGAGAGTCCGTTCCCTGAGGCCACGGAGAAATCAGTGACATTCTCGGGTTTAAGCCCTTTTTCCGAAGCATATTCCACGATGGCTTTCGCCAGGGGATGTTCGGATCTGCTCTCCAGGGCAAAGGCTGTAGCCAGAAGCTCATCGCCTTCGACCCCCGGAGCGGGGTATAAGCCTTTGACTTTGGGCTCGCCCTTCGTGATGGTTCCGGTCTTGTCCAGTGCCACGATCTGCGCTTTGCCTGTTTCTTCAAGGGAAACTGCGGTCTTGAACATTATGCCGTGCTTTGCGCCCACGCCGCTGCCAACCATTATGGCCACCGGGGTTGCAAGCCCCAGGGCGCAGGGGCAGCTGATCACAAGAACGGATATTGCCCGGGCCAGGGAGAAACCGGGGGTCTGTCCTACCAGTAGCCATATCACAAAGGTGATGGCGGCTATGCAAATGACCGCGGGGACGAAGATGCCTGAAACCCTGTCGGCGATCTTTGCGATGGGAGCCTTTGTGGCGGCTGCGTCGCTTACCATTTGTATTATCTGGGAGAGTGTGGTGTCCCTGCCTACTCTGGTGGCCTCGCACACCATATATCCGCTCTTATTTATGGTGGCGGCGGACACCGTATCCCCGGGGACCTTTTCAACCGGAATGCTTTCCCCTGTGAGGGCAGACTCGTCAACTGCGCTTCCGCCTTCGACCACACGGCCATCCACGGGGATGCTGCTGCCCGGCCTCAGCACAAACCTGTCTCCAACCTTGACCCGGTCGATGGGAACTTCCTGTTCTGCTCCGTCTATCATCAGGATCGCGGTTTTGGGCGCCAGCTTCATCAGTTCCTTGAGAGCATTTGTGGTGCGGCCTTTTGATATGGATTCCAGCATTTTTCCAACGGTGATAAGAGTCAGGATCATGGCGGCGGATTCAAAATAAAACTCATGCATAAACCCGGAGACAGCTTCCATGTCTCCCGACCTGTCTGCCACCGTCATGGCGAAGAGGGCGTAAACGCTGTAAATAAAAGAGGCTGCGGAGCCCATGGCCACAAGCGTGTCCATATTGGGCGCTTTGTGCATAAGGCCCTTGAAACCGCTTATAAAGAAACGCTGATTTATCACCATCACCAGGGAAGCCAGAAGCATTTCATATATCCCGACGCCGATGGGGTTGTCTTCGAGAAATGAGGGCACCGGCCAGCCCCACATCGTGTGTCCCATGGAAACATACATGAGGGGCAGAAGGATGATAAGCGATGCGATCAGCCGGTTCCTGAGTTTAGGGGGGGTAGTGTCTTTGAGCTCGTCCTCATTAAATGGCATGGCGGAGGCGGCAGCACTGTCTCCGCCTTCGGAACCGGCGCTTCCCTTTACGCTTGCCCCGTAGCCTGCGTCCGTTACGGCTTTTACTACGGCATCAGCATCCGCCGTCCCTTCAACACCCATTGAATTTGTCAATAAACTGACTGCGCAGCTTTCAACTCCCGGCACGGCGGAAACTGCCTTTTCCACTCTGGCCTGGCATGCAGCGCAGCTCATTCCGGTCACATTATATTGAGTCATGTATATTCCTTTCGTAGTCTACTTGATCAGTATGAACAGGACAACTTTCCGTATCATTTCATTAGTTTGAACAGGACAATTTTCCGGATCATTTCATCAGTTTGAACAGGACAATTTTCCGGATCACTTCATTAGTTTGAACAGGACAACTTTCCGTATCATTTCATCAGTATGAACAGGACAATGTTCCGGTCTGCTTCATCATTATGATCAGGACGGTTTCTCCGGTTCATTTCATCAATTTCTGCAGGACTGTGACCAGCTCGTCTACAACCTCTTCATTTCCGGAACGTATGTTGTCTGCAACGCAGGTCTTTACATGGTTTGCAAGCAGGACCTTGTTGAAACTGTTGAGGGCAGATGAGATCGCTGACACCTGCATAAGGATGTCTGTGCAATAGGCGTCGTTTTCCAGCATGTTTTCCACGCCACGCACCTGTCCTTCGATCCGCTTGAGACGGTTCATAAGGTCTTTGTATTCCTTTTCATCACGTTCTTTATGCTTGCCTGAACAGTACTCGCAGGTTGTATCCATAAAATATGTTCCTCCTGTCAATTGCTGCTGTGATCATATCGTGTCCGGCTTGTCGTTCCGGGTTTTATATGTCAAAATTACGCTGGGTTATCGTATCAAACCGCACCGTCAGCGCCCGATGAGTTATGCTTTCAAATACCCCCAGGGGGTATCGATACGAGAGCGATTATATACCCCTGGGGGGTATATGTCAACGGGGAATTCTCCTTTCATTGTAAAAGTGTTGTGATATGGAAAAAATATGACGAAAAACCATGTCTTGCCTATGGGATGAAAGAATTTCTGAAAGGGCAATTCGGTTTTCTTTCAATCCGGAATCTTTACAGTGAATGTGGAGCCCACGTCCGGCGTGCTTTCCACGGTGATGGTTCCCTTGAGGAGAGTTACGATCTGTTTGACCATAGCCAGCCCCAGACCGTTTCCTTTGACGGAATGCGAGGTGTCTCCCTGATAGAACTTATCGAAAATGTGGTCCATGGTGTCCTTATCCATGCCACATCCGCTGTCTTCAAAGACAAGCGTGGCATACTCCCGGTCCTGGCTGAGACTGATCTTCACAGTACCTGAAACAGGAGTGAATTTAAGAGCATTCGATATGATATTATTGATAACGATCTTTAAAAGCCCCTGATCGCTTATTATCATTATGTTGTCCGGTATGTCCAGCTGCAGATCGATATCTTTTTCATCGAGTATGGTCTCAAAGCCCAGAATGCACTGGATCATCAACTCGCTTATATCCATCTCGGCCATATTTGCGGTGACCTGATCGTTGTCGAGTCTGGATATCTGCAGGATATTGGCGATCAGGTCGGAAAGATCGGAAGATGCAGTTTTTATTTTCTCGATATAATCCTGCCTTTCTGACTCGTTCAGCTTGTCTTCTGCGAGCAAGGTGGCGTAATTGGAAATAATTGCAATGGGGGTTTTCAATTCATGGGAAATGTTTGAGATAAAACTGCTTTTAAGTATTTCTGTGGAATCAAGGTTTCTGACCATGGCGTTAAAATCCTGATACAATGCGTCGATCTCATCAGTTTTCCCGTCCGTGCGATGGGGTGGCAGCTGGATCTTGTAGTTGCCTTCGGAAACTTCTTTTGCTGCCCGGGCCAGACGGAGCAAGGGCTTGGTATAATTAATGTAGTGTACATAGTTTGTGAGCGCGGTGATGCTGACTGAAGAAACAAATATCAGCGCAAGTATCGAGAAGGCCAGTATAGCGCCGTTTTCCTCCACGAAATCAATACTATTGAAAATACTCAGAAGGATGCCGGAATAAACCATGATCAGAAGCGAACCGATCATCGTGGCTTTAGGCGACAGTATGCTTTTATTTATCC
>JAILIO010000265.1 GCA_024695225.1 Lachnospiraceae bacterium | reverse complement strand
CTGATATCTGCCATTTTCCGATCCAAACCGGCTCCATAAATTATAAACATATTACATAATTTATCAAGTATTCCGGCTTTTCCCGGATATTTACCTAAATCGACACTCATCTTGTTTCTTAGACACTTTTTCAGGTTTTTGAACTCGTCATTAACTCTCTCTTTTCCCGGATGTGTACCTAAATAGACATTCATCTTGTTTCTTAGACACTTTTTCAGGTTTTTGAACTCGTCATTGCCTCTCCCTTGCCTTGAATATGTACCTAAATCGACACTCATCTTGTTTCTTAGACACTTTTCAGGTTTTTGAACTCGTCATTGCCTCTCCCCTGCCTTGAATGTGTACCTAAATAGACACTCATCTTGTTTCTTAGGCACTCTTCTTATATTTTGATACTTCCTGTCCCATCATATCTTAGCGAACATTCTTCTATAACTTTTTTATGCATGCCGCAGGCTCGATTGCATAAATATACATCAATTATGCATATTATGCAACATTCAATGAATATTTGCGAATTTTTATTGCATATTATTCTTGATTTTGACCTTCTAAAGAGATATAGTTATCTCGTTGATTTTACAGCACCAACATGCACAGCACCAGCTTGTACAGCACCAACATGTACAGCACCAGCTTGTACAGCACCAACATTTACAGACTAATCAATTACAAAGCAGAGTTTTCTGCAGAAAGAGGAGAAAATGGCAACAAAAGAAAAGGTAGTGCTCGCGTATTCGGGCGGACTTGATACAACAGTCATCATACCGTGGCTTAAGGAGAATTATGACTATGAAGTAATATGCTGCTGCATAGACTGCGGACAGGGTTCAGAGCTCGACGGACTTGACGAGCGCGCAAAGGCTTCAGGCGCATCAAAGCTTTATATAGAGGATGTAACAGATGAAATGTGCGAAGAGGTTGTGATCCCCTGCGTACAGTCCCATGCAGTATATGAGAATAAATACCTTTTAGGTACCTCCATTGCCCGTCCTATCATCGCAAAGAGGCTTGTTGAGGTAGCAAGGAAAGAGAATGCAACTGCCATCTGTCATGGCGCTACAGGAAAAGGAAACGACCAGATAAGGTTTGAGCTTGGTATAAAGGCTCTTGCTCCTGATCTCAAGATCATCGCAGCATGGAGAGATCCAAAATGGACAATGCAGTCCCGTGAAGAGGAGATCGAATATGCCCGCGAACATGGTATCACTCTTCCCTTCTCTGCATCAGATTCATACAGCCGCGACAGAAACCTCTGGCACATAAGCCATGAAGGACTTGAGCTTGAAGATCCTGCAGCAGAGCCCAACTACAATAAGCTTCTTGTTTTAGGTACCACACCTGAGAAAGCACCTGCAAAGGGTGAGTACGTCACCATGACTTTCGAAAAGGGAATACCTACATCAGTAAACGGCAGAAAGATGAAGGTTTCAGATATAATCAGGACCCTCAACGTACTTGGCGGAAAGCATGGTATCGGTATCATTGATATCGTAGAAAACCGTGTTGTAGGCATGAAGAGCCGCGGAGTTTATGAGACCCCCGGAGGAACCATCCTTTATGCGGCTCATGAGCAGCTTGAGGAGCTCATACTCGACAGAGAGACTCTTCGTGTAAAGAGAAAGATAGGTGAAGAGCTTGCCCAGACTATATATGAAGGCAAATGGTTCACACCTTTAGCAGATGCACTTGTTGCCTTTATTACATCAACACAGGAGTATGTGACAGGAGAAGTAAAGTTTAAGCTTTATAAAGGAAATATAATCAAAGCCGGCGAGGAATCACCATACTCAATATACAATGAGAGCATCGCAAGCTTCACAACCGGAGATCTGTATGATCATAAGGATGCTTCCGGCTTCATCACACTCTTCGGTCTCTCAACCTGGGTAAGGGCTCTTAAGATGCAGGAGATAAGCGGAGCAGCCCACAAGAAGTCTCCTAACGGCCGCACCATAGTAAAGCATGCAGCAACAGCCACAGCCGAGAAAGCCAAGGCTGCCGCAAAGACTAAAGCAAAATCAACAGCAGCCAAGGCC
>JAILIO010000239.1 GCA_024695225.1 Lachnospiraceae bacterium | reverse complement strand
TATAAGGGGATCTGCGGTCATTCTGTGCTATGGAGGATGACTCCTCTGTCATCTGTTTCATAAGTCTCTCATAGACCAGGGTATCAACCTTTCTCCTGGTGAAGAGATAAAAGGCGCATCCGTAAAAAATATTCTCATCTGTCAAGTCAGGCTCAGGGGCAGCTGCGAGAAATGATTCTGCACGGCCTTTGTCAAACAGGGATCCGTCCGCCCGGTAAAGTGACGCACTCATCAGAAATATCCCTGCGGCATCCTCAGGGTGTGCAGCGAGATAGGCGTTTTCCATGCGTCTTGCAGCGCTCAGGCACCGTCCTGAAAAGGCTGCATCCGTCTTCACGGAGGCAACGCTCATCCCAGCCAGGGCCGCGCACATGGCGGGTGTACCCTCATTCAGGTCAAGCCACTTTTCTGCGCATTTCATCCCTGTTTCAAGGAGAGCCTTGCCCTCCTCTTCATCTGCCGCGGCAAACCCGGCCTCATCAGCTATCAGATACATGAGCAGATCCCTGCATGCAGCATCTGTATTCCCGGAGTCGATCTTCACATTACGAAAGCCCTCTTTTCTCAGATCCTTATAAACATCCTCCCCTGTTTCAAAAGGGAAACTGGCTCCTATATCCTCGGACCAGACATAGTATCTTCCGGCCTCGTCCAGATCTGTAAAGTCTGCGTGGACCATACCTGTCTGGCTGGCCTCCAGGAGTCCGGAATATACGCTCTCTCCGGTATCGGCCTTCACCACATAAAAGGGATCTCCCGCCTTACAGTTCTCAAGTATGGCGATCTTCTCCTGCCCTATGAGATAGCCTGTGTTGTCCACAGCGATATGCGGAGTCTCCTCCGGTATCTCGTAGGTCAGATCCGGTTCTATGTCAAAGCTTATGGGCCCGGTCTCTGCAGGCTCTGTCTTTTCGGGAGGCATCCCGGGGAGCCTCCCTTCAAATCCGCAGCCTGTCAGGCAGAGACACAAAGCAAGCAATGTTAAAGCGATGGATTTAAGACATTTCACGGTTGTAATTTATCAGACATCCCGCCAGTATGATCCTGCGCTCGTCATCCGTAAGTTCACCGGTTGACACATTAAAGGGTTTCGGACCCTGGGGAGTCATTGCGTAGGCCCTTATCCCGGTCTCCCCGTTCTCTATGGCTTTCCTGATCCCGGGCACATATATCCAGTCAAGATTTTTGAAGGGCAGAGAGTTTCCGTCGCCCTCTATGACCAGGGGAAGCATGCCCCAGTTTATCAGGTTGGAGCGATATCTCTTGGTAGCGTACTCAGTGGCGATATTGGCGATACCTCCCAAAACTCTCTGGCAGGAAGCAGCCTGCTCCCTTGCGGAACCATCTCCGGGCTTCACGGCAAATACCGCGCTTCCTATCTCTGTATCCTCCAGTGTGCAGGGGCTGATCTGTGAAGCCACCTTCACTATCTCTTCCACTCCTGTCATCTCCCCGGAGAGCCTTCTCTTCTCGATCCCCTGAACGGATTTTGCCCTTCCCACATATTCGGGGTCCTTCCTGGAAAGCGCAAACTCAGCCAGTTTCAAGGGATTTGACCTGTAGGATGAGGTCTCCCCGGAAGGTATCAGTTCATCTGTGGTGGTCACGGGATCGTGGATCTCAGACACTATATTTATCAGCAGATTGTCGTTCAAAGGCTCGATATCCGGCCAGTCCCTGATGTTGGGACCCATGACCAGTTCCGCATCCGGGTCCGGCTTAAGGGCCGAATCAAAGACCCTGTTTTCGTAGATGCCCTTGTCAAAGTGGTATTCATAGACTCCGAAGGACACGTCCTCCTCATCCGCCCCTGTGAGCACGCCGCCTCTGGCCGCCGTTGCGGCGATGGAGCGGGCATCCATAAGGGCCACCGATGACAGCTGGCCGTCCTGGATCCTGGAGCCTTCCCTGTTGGGGAAGTTCCTGGTGGAATGTCTGATGGAGAATGCTCCGTTTGAAGGGGTGTCTCCGGCTCCGAAACAGGGGCCGCAGAAGGCAGTCTTCATAATGGCTCCGCTCTCCATTATGGCCGCAGCGCAGCCGTTCTTCACAAGTTCCATATAAACGGGAGTCGAAGCGGGGTACACGGAAAGGGTGAAGGCTCCGTTTCCGGTAAACCTGCCCTTAAGTATGTCTGCGGCGGCACAGATATTTTCAAAACCGCCGCCTGCGCAGCCCGCGATTATACCCTGATCTGTCATGAAATCACGGCCGTGTATCTTTTCCTTCAATGAGAACCTGACCTGATCCCCAAAACTGACCCTTGCCCTGTCCTCGGTCTCATGGACCATATCCTCCATGTTCTCCTTGAATTCACGGATGGTCACCGCAAGAGAGGGATGGAAAGGAAGGGCGATCATGGGACGGACCTTTGAAAGATCGATCACCACCGCATTGTCATAATATGCCCCTTCCCCGGGCTTCAGTTCCCTGTAGTCCCCTGCCCTGCCGTGGACTTCATAAAACCGCTTTATCTCATCGTCTGTCTGCCAGATTGATGAAAGGCAGGTGGTCTCGGTGGTCATCACGTCTATGCCTATCCTGAAATCCGCCGACAGCTTTTCCACCCCGGGTCCGATAAATTCCAGGACTCTGTTCTTTACAAAGCCTGACTTGAACACCGCGGCGATCAGCGCCAGAGCCACATCCTGAGGACCTGTGCCGTGGGGCGGCTCACCCTTCAGATACACTGCAGTCACGGGAGGTGTGTCTATATCGTAGGTCTGTCCCAGGAGCTGCTTCACCAGTTCCGGACCTCCCTCTCCTATGGCCATGGTGCCGAGAGCGCCGTACCTTGTGTGTGAGTCGGAGCCCAGTATCATGGCTCCTCCCTTTGCCATCATTTCCCTGGCGTACTGGTGGATTACAGCCTGATGAGGGGGCACATATATCCCGCCGTATTTCTTAGCGGCAGAGAGGCCGAATACATGGTCATCTTCGTTTATGGTGCCTCCCACCGCGCACAGTGAGTTGTGGCAGTTTGTGAGGACATAGGGCACCGGGAAAGCTTTGAGCCCCGAGGCTCTGGCCGTCTGGATTATGCCCACATATGTGATATCGTGGGACACCAGAGCGTCGAACTTTATCCTGAGCTTGTCCTGTGAATCTGAAGTGTTGTGCGCCCTCATTATCCCTGAGGCGATGGTCCTGTCTCTCCCTGCTGTGTCACTTCCCGCGGGACGAAGTTCTCCTCCCTGCAGGATCATGGGTTCTTTTTTTAATTCTGTCATCTCTGCTCCAATCACTGACCCGGATCGTACGGTGAAGATCCTCCGTTACAGGTCGTACACACTGTGCGGATCCTCCCCTACTGCTCACCCGCTGCAAGTCATCCTGTACGACTCACCCGCTGCATGTCATCCTGTACGGCTCACCCGCTGCATGTCATCCTGTACGGCTCATCCGCTGCATGTCACATCCGGTTTTTTCAACTGTTCCTATTCACGGAAAGCTGTCCCGGTGCT
>JAILIO010000220.1 GCA_024695225.1 Lachnospiraceae bacterium | reverse complement strand
AAATTCGTGATCAGTAAAAGTATGGCCGCCATTACGACAGAGGCGATGTTCAACTGTGACTCACCGGTGGTACTGTCTGCCTGGAAGAAAGCTATTGCAGCCACGGATATGCCGGCCGCAGTGATGAGGGCGACAGACGCGGGGCGCAGGCACTCGAAAACCTTCTGCACATAGCCGTTTTCGTTGAAACTTTTCAGAAACGAAGCGATGATGATAACGATAATGATCGAAGGGGTTATAAGTCCTATGGTGGCAACTATGCCTCCCGGTATCCCCGCTGTTTTAAAGCCTACATAGGTGGCTGAATTCACTCCTATGGGACCCGGGGTGGACTCGGACACCGCTATCATATCCGCCAGGTCATGCTGGGTGAACCACCCGGTCTCCTCTGCCAGCCGTGAAAGGAAGGGGAGAGTGGCCAGACCGCCCCCCACCGCCAGGAGCCCGGTTTTAAAGAATTCAAGATATAATCTCAGGAGAGTCATTTGTTGCCCCCTTCCCTTTCAAGTTTCATGGTGATGGCCTGCAGGATGATACCGAGGGCTATGTCTGCAAGGACTATGATCACAGGGGACACATCCAGAAAAACCGAAAGCAGTACCACCACAAGGTATATGATGAAGGTGATCTTGTTTTTCACCGCCCCTTTGAACAGTTTCACAATGGAATTGAAAATAAGGACGCATACGCAGGCCCTGACTCCGGCAAAGGCTTTGATCACAAAGGGGTTGTCGGAAAAGGCCCGGATTATGCCTGCAAGGGACATTATGATCACCAGGGACGGGAAGACCACGCCCAGGGTTGCCATTATGCCTCCCGGAATGCCTCTTTCGTTGTAACCTATGAAGGTGGCGGTGTTCACTGCGATGACTCCGGGGGTGCACTGCCCCACTGCGAAATAATTTGCCAGTTCTTCATCCGTGGCCCAGCCTTTATTGTCCACAACCTCCCGTTCCAGGATGGGGAGCATGGCATAGCCGCCGCCGAAGGTCATCACTCCTACTTTGGCAAAGGTAAAAAAAAGACTGATAAGTGATGTTTTGTTTGTTGTTTTATTCATAATGCTGATATATTACCACCGATGGCGTTTTGGGGCAAATACAGGGCAAGATCCCTTCCTTCTGTAAATCGTTAGAGTAAAATAATGGTGGTCAAATAGAAAAAAGAAGAGGGAGCAGAACCCCCTCTGTAAACATGTGCCCTTGCAAAAGACGGGGCGTGATGATAAATTTAAGTTTAATAGATTCTGGCTTTTGAAAAGAGGTGTAGATATGCAGGATAAAATAGAACAGTCCAGTGAAGATTATCTGGAAGCCATACTCATGCTAAAGGAAGAGAAGGGGTACGTGCGTTCTGTTGATGTGGCGGAAAAGCTTGAAGTTACGACACCCAGTGTATGCTACGCAACAAAGAAACTTAAGGAGCGCGGTTGTATCACCATGGACAAGTCGGGATTCATCACCCTTACGGATACCGGGATGAGAAAAGCGGAGAAGGTCCTTAACAGGCACAATGTACTTACGGATTATTTTATCATGCTGGGAGTGAATCCCAAGATCGCCGCCGACGATGCCTGCAGGGTTGAGCATTGTATAAGCGAAGAGACCTTCGAAGCCATCAGAAAGCAGATGGATAAATGACGGATATTTACCTGAAAAGGGCAGATGAGTGGGCGGACAAGCTGCCTGAGGGGGATCCCTTAAGCCTTGAACTGGAGAGGATAAGGCCGGATGAGGGTGAGCTGAAGGACCGGTTTTCTGCGGAACTTAAATTCGGGACGGCAGGACTCAGGGGAAAGACCGGAGTTGGCACCAACAGGATGAACAGGGTCACTGTGGGCCGGGCCACGAGAGGACTTGGCAGGTTCATCTGCGACAAAGGACAGGAGGCAATGGACCGCGGCGTGGTCATCGCCAGGGATCCCAGGCATTTTTCCGATGTTTTTGAAAAGATAGTGAGCAGTATCCTTTCTTCCATGGGGATAAAGTGTTATGTGTTCCCGGGGATAAGGCCTACCCCTGAACTGGCTTTTCTCATAAGGCATTTAAACGCAGTGTCGGGAGTTAATGTCACAGCGTCCCACAACCCAAGGGATTACAACGGATATAAGGTCTACTGGGATGACGGATGTCAGATCTCGGGAGCCATAGCAGACTGTATAGCGGAGAAGATCGGGGAAGAAGATTATTTCCCTGCAGACGGATCCGGTGCAGACTCAGATAGCATAAAGGGCAGGGATGACCTCGTGATCACCCTGGGCAGTGAATATGACAGATCATATCTGGACACCATAAAGAAACTGTCTGTGTGCGATCCGGAAGATATGGATCTGACCATACCCCTGGTCTATACCCCGTTGAACGGAGCAGGCTCAAAGTTTGTGAAAAAGATCCTCTCCGAAAAAGGATTTACGGATGTGAACATAGTCGGGGAACAGGAGGAGCCGGACCCTGATTTTACCACCGCCCCCTATCCGAACCCGGAATTCCCCGAAGCGTTCAGACTTGCCCGGGAACTTGGGAAGAAGAGCGGTGCGGTGCTTCTGATGGCTACAGATCCGGATTCCGACAGGTTTGCCGCGGAGATCCCGGACGGCAATGGCGATTATATCCATTTGAACGGGAACCAGACAGGGTATCTGCTGGTACGCCATATGCTGGAGAGCAGGAAGAAAACAGGCACTCTCCCCCAAAAAGGCGCAATTGTGAGGTCCATAGTCACATCCCCTCTGACAGACAGGATAGCGGAGGGATACGGGGTAAAGACTTTTGAGACTCTCACCGGCTTTAAAAATATCTGCGGTAAGATACCTGCCCTTGAAAAGGAAGGCTATGAATATATCATAGGTTTTGAAGAGTCGGCGGGATACGCTGCAAGCCCCCTGATCCGGGACAAGGACGGGGTCAGCGCAGGGCTTCTCATGGCTGAGTCGGCTGCTGCCTGTGCGAAGGAAGGCCGGACTCTGTCAGACGCTCTGGAAGATATCTACAGGCAGTACGGATACTGTTCAGAGATAGGAGAGAGCATTGTCCTTGAAGGTCTTGAAGGCTCATCCAGGATACGCAGGATGATGGCTGCATTCAGGGAAAAATACCCCGGAGACTTTGCGGGCTTTAGGGTTCTGAATGTGACGGACTACTCGAAGGGTTACGAGGATATACCGCCATCCGATGTGCTCAGATTCAAACTGGAAAACGGTTCTGTGTTCTTTGCAAGGCCCTCGGGAACTGAGCCGAAGATAAAATTTTATTTTTATTCATTCGGTTCATCGATGGAGGAAGCGGCTTCTGTAAATAACAGCATAAAAGAAGCGGTTTTGGGGTTTGCAAAGGGAACAGACTGAACTTTCGATTTACAATGAATGGAGGATGCTATGATCAAAAAAGACGATCCCACGATCAAATGGTATGAGAGAAAGAGGACTTTCCTGGGTCTGCCCTGGTCCTTTACCAAATATGCCATTACAAATGAAAAATTCATAATGGATACAGGCTTTTTCAATCTGGAAGAGCAGGAAGTCAGGCTCTACAGGATACTGAACATGCACCTGAAGAAGAGCCTGGGGCAGAGGATGTTTGGCCTGGGCACCATCCATGTGGACGCAAACGACAAGGATCTTGACTGCTTTGATATAGTGAATATCAAAAACAGCGACGAAGTTATGAGCATGCTGTCGGAGCAGGTCGAAAAGGAGAGGAACCGCAACCGGGTCTACGCCAGGGAGAACATGGGAGGACCTTCCCATGACGAGATGGATGAGCACTACCCGGATGATCAGGAAGATGATTTCGAGGACAACTGATCTTCAGGGTCATATAAACAAAAACCTTGAACGTGACCTGTTCATGTAGTAAAATGTTCGCCATGTAAGTGTTTCAGCACACATAAAGGAGGTTTTAGAATGGATTACACAGAGATAGTAAAGGTTACAGGGAGACAGATACTGGATTCTCGCGGAAATCCCACAGTCCAGGCGGAAGTCACGCTTGCAGACGGCACCGTGGGCTGCGGTATGTCACCCAGCGGAGCTTCCACAGGTGAGTTCGAGGCTCTTGAACTCAGGGACGGTGACAAGTCCAATTATCTTGGGAAGAGCGTGAACAAGGCTGTCGCCAATGTCAATAAGGACATCGCCGACGCCATCCTCGGCATGGATGCCACCGACACATACGCTGTCGACAAGGCCATGATCGACGCAGATGGCACAAAGGACAAATCAAAACTGGGCGCAAATGCGATCCTGGCAGTTTCCATCGCAGCAGCCAGAGCAGCATCCATAAGCATTGACCAGCCTCTTTACAGATTCCTGGGCGGCGCCAGCGGAAACAGACTTCCTGTTCCCATGATGAACATCCTGAACGGCGGCGTACATGCTGCAAACAGCGTTGATGTGCAGGAATTCATGATCATGCCCGCAGGTGCTCCCTGCTTCGCAGAAGGCCTCAGATGGTGCGCAGAGGTTTATCACACCCTTGGTTCACTTCTGAAGAAGAAGGGCCTTGCCACAGGCGTTGGCGATGAGGGCGGTTTCGCTCCCGATCTGGCCACCACCGAGGAGACCATCGACTACATCATGGAAGCAATAGATAAGGCAGGTTACAAGGCCGGTTCAGACTTCGTTCTGGCAATGGATGCCGCATCCAGTGAGTGGAAGGGCGGCGCCAAGGGCAAATATCATATGCCTAAGAGCGGAAAAGATTTCACATCCGAAGAGCTTGTGAAATTCTGGTCAGACCTTTCAGACAAGTATCCTATCTACTCTCTCGAGGACGGTCTCGATGAGGAGGACTGGGAAGGCTGGCAGCTTCTCACAAAGGAACTGGGCGGAAAGGTCCAGCTGGTGGGAGACGATCTCTTTGTCACCAACACCGAGAGGCTCAAGAAGGGTATTGATATGGGATGCGCAAACTCCATCCTCATCAAACTGAACCAGATCGGTTCCGTGTCTGAGACCCTTGAGGCCATAAAGATGGCTCACAAGGCAGGATATACCGCAATATCCAGCCACCGTTCAGGTGAGACCGCAGATACCACCATCGCTGACCTGGCAGTTGCTCTCAACACATGCCAGATAAAGACCGGTGCTCCCTGCAGGTCCGAGCGTGTCGCAAAGTACAACAGGCTTCTCCGCATCGAGGAAGAGCTTGGCACAGCAGCTGTTTATCCCGGTCTTGGAGCATTCAACCTGAAGAGGTAATGAAAGCCTGATGGCGGATATCAGCTCTGATAGTTTAAGAAACGATGAAATTCAGACCGCTTCTGACAGGGCGAGGACGTTTACTCCCCCTGCCGGAAGCGGCCGTCTTTCCGCTGAACAAAAAAAGAAGATCTTTTTGGACAGCGGCCGTATTGAAGATATTGAAGAAAACCAGACTCCCGATGAGCTGTTTCAGGAACTGGTGGAACGTATCAGGGTATATCATCCCTCGGACGACCTGACACTTATCAAAAAAGCTTATTCCCTTGCGTTCGAGGCCCATAAAAACCAAAAGAGAAAATCCGGGGAACCCTTTGTCATCCATCCGCTTTGTGTTTCCATCATCCTGGCGGATCTGGAACTTGACAAGGAGTCCATTATAGCCGGTCTGCTCCACGATGTGGTTGAGGATACGGAGTATACCGACGAAGATATAGAGAGAGAGTTTGGCCATGATGTGGCAGTCATAGTGGACGGTGTCACCAAACTGGACAAACTGAACCTGTCAGGCGAAAATCATTTCGCCTCAAGAGGAGCCAGCAGACTGGATCTGCAGGCAGAAAACCTGCGCAAGATGTTCATGGCCATGGCAAAGGACATCAGGGTCATCCTGGTGAAGCTTGCAGACCGTCTCCACAACATGCGCACCCTTAAATACCAGTCTCCCGAAAAGCAGAAGGAGAAGGCCAGGGAAACCCTGGAGATCTATTGCCCCATAGCTTCGAGGCTGGGTATATCCCGCATCAAGACAGAACTCGACGACCTGTCCCTCAAGTATCTGGATCCTGACGCTTACTACGATCTGGTGGAAAAGATCGCCATCAGGAGAAGCGACAGGGAGAGATATATAAGCGGCATAGTGTCGGAGGTGAAGAACCATATAGACAGCGCCGGGATAGAAGCCTCCATAGACGGCCGGATCAAGCATTTCTTCTCCATCTACAAGAAGATGAAGAACCAGAATAAGACCATAGATCAGATATATGATCTTTTTGCCATCAGGATAATAGTGGATTCCGTAAGGGACTGTTACGCTGCCCTCGGGGTCATCCATGAAATGTACACGCCTCTTCCCGGCAGGTTCAAGGACTACATAGCCATGCCCAAGGCCAATATGTACCAGTCCCTGCACACAACACTGGCAGGGGAGTCGGGGCAGTTTTTTGAGGTGCAGATCAGGACCTATGAGATGCACAAGGCCGCTGAATACGGTATAGCAGCCCACTGGAAATACAAGGAGGCCTCCGACGGCAAGGAGCCCGATACACAGGAGCAGGAGAAACTGATCTGGCTCAGGCAGATCCTGGAATGGCAGAGGGATATGTCTGACAACCTTGAGTTTATGGATCTGCTGAAGAACGATCTGAACCTGTTCTCGGACAAGGTGTACTGCATAACTCCTCAGGGTGAGGTCATAGATCTCCCCGCGGGATCTACTCCAATAGATTTTGCATACGCCATTCATTCCCACATAGGAAATCATATGACCGGGGTGAGGGTGAACGGCAAGATAGAGACATATGATTACAGGCTTGAAAACGGAGACAGGGTCGAGATACTGACAAGCAACAACAGCAAGCCTTCCATCGACTGGCTGTCCATCGCCAGGAGCACTCAGGCCAGAAATAAGATCAATCAGTGGTTCAAGAACGAGGGCAGAGCCGAGAATGTAAATAAAGGCCGTGAAGCTGTCCTGGCCTACTGTAAAGCCCACAATGTGGATACGGCCTGTGTCCTCACCGAAGAATACCGGGAGAGAGCCCGGAAGAGATACGGCTTCCCCAACTGGGATGGAGTCCTGGCGGCCATTGGACGGGGCGGACTAAAAGAAGGACAGGTTGTGAACAAGATGGAGGAATATTACGCCGTCGATCACAAGAAGAACATGTCCGACTCCGAAGTGCTGGTCCAGATAAAAGAGAATACACAGAAGCAGGAGACAAAAGCCCAGAAGAGACATCACACAGGCCTGGTGGCTGTAAAGGGAGTCAGGGATGTGGCTGTCCGCTTTTCAAAATGCTGTTCACCTGTGCCGGGGGACGAGATCACTGGTTTTGTGACCAGAGGCAGGGGAGTCACCATACACAGGACAGACTGCATCAATATCGTAAATCTGCCTGAAGAAGACAGGATGAGACTGATCCCCGCTTCCTGGCTCATAGACGGAAATACAGACCAGAGCGAGGCTTATTCTGCGGAATGCACCATAATAGCCAACAACCGCAACGGCCTTATCGCCGATATATCCAGAACTCTCACGGAACATGAGATAGATATCATGTCCATGAACACAAGAGTCAGCAGGCAGGGCATAGCAACCATAGTCCTGACCTTCGGAGTACACGGCAAAGATGAACTGAAATCCATCACAAACAAGCTGTCGTCCATAGAATCGGTGATCAGGATCGAACGCACAAACGGATGACAGGGACAGGAAAAAATGACTGAAGATAATGATAATATCATAGTGGATCATGTGCCCGTAGGGGTTCTCATGACAAACTGTTACCGGATAAACAGGAAAGATTCTTCGGAATGTCTGATAGTGGATCCCGGTTATAATGGAAAAGCCTTGTATGAGATGATAACAGGGCAGGGGCTTAAATGTACTGCCATCCTGTTGACTCACGCCCATTTCGACCACATAGGCGGTCTCAGGGCCTTAAAGGAACTTACAGGGGCCAGGGTTTACGCTTCGGAAAAAGAAAGGCCCCTTTGTGAGGATCCAAGGCTCAATCTGACTGAGGAACTCAGGGCTCCGGAGACTGCTGAACCTGACGTCTGGCTTCACGACGGGGATGTGGTGGAGGAAGCGGGCATTTCTCTGACAATGATCGAAACCCCGGGGCATACGGCGGGAAGCTGCTGCTATTACTGTGAAGAGGGGGCGTTTCTGATCTCAGGAGACACCATGTTTCGCAGTTCTTTTGGCAGGACCGACTATCCCACAGGTGATGAACGGGAGATATTCAGGTCCATCAGAAGGCTTTTAGAACTGCCCGATGAGACAAAAGTCTATCCGGGGCATGATTCATTTACATCCATAGCAAGGGAAAAAGAAACATATTTATGATAAAAACAATTCTTTCAAATGTAAAACAGTACACTTTCCCATCTTTAATAACACCCGTTTTCATGATCGGAGAGGTGATCATGGAGATGCTGATCCCCATAATGATGGCAAATATCATCGACAAGGGTATAAGCGCCGGAAGCATAAGCAGTGTTGTTTCTTATGGCTTGGGGATGATAGCTATGGGTGCTTTGGGACTGTTCTTTGGCGTCATGGGGGCTGTGTGCGGCGCCAGGGCATCCACCGGCCTTGCGTGCAACCTCAGGGACGCAATGTATCTGAACATACAGAAGTTCTCATTTTCCAACATAGATAAATTCAGCACGGCAGGTCTTGTGACCAGGATGACCACGGATGTTACAAATGTCCAGGTGGCCTACCAGATGATCCTGAGGATATCCTTCAGAGCTCCGGTCACCCTTATCACCGCGCTTTTTATGTCATTTTCCATAAGCTCCAGGCTGGCATCCATATTCCTGGTGGCAGTGCTGGTGCTGGCGGTGGTGCTTGTGATCATAATGAGCACTACCATGGGACTGTTTCAAAAGGGTATGCGGATGTATGACGACCTGAACGAGGAGGTTGAAGAGGATGTGACCGCCATAAGGACAGTCAAAGCCTTTGTCAGGGAGAATTACGTGATCGAAGCCTTCAGAAATGCAGCAGATAACATCCGTGATGTTTTCGTGAAGGCTGAGATCAGGATGGCGTTCAACGGCCCGGTTATGATGATCTGCGTGTACGGCAGCATGCTGACATTGTCCTGGATGGGTGCAAATATGATCATCTCAGACGAGCTGACCACAGGACAGCTCACAAGCCTTTTTTCCTATGTTATGAGCATTCTCATGTCTCTTATGATGCTGTCCATGATATTTGTCATGCTCACAATGTCCATGGCAAGCGGCAGGAGGATCGCCGAGGTCATAAACGAGAAGCCCTCCATGAAGGATCCGGAGACTCCGGTCACAGAGGTAAAAGACGGATCTGTGGACTTCTGCGATGTGAGCTTTTCTTATCGTAAGGGCAGCGGCAATAATGTCCTGTCCGATGTGAACTTCCATGTGAACAGCGGGGAGACCATAGGTATCATAGGCCCCACAGGATCTTCCAAATCAAGCCTGGTATCCCTTATAAGCAGGCTTTACGATGTGACTGAGGGAAAGGTCATGGTGGGAGGCGTGGATGTCAGGGATTACAGCATGGAAGCCCTGAGAAGCAAGGTTTCTGTTGTTCTTCAGAACAATGTACTCTTTTCCGGCTCGATTTACGAAAACCTGCGCTGGGGAAATCCCGATGCCACGGATGAGGAATGCAGGGAAGCGTGCAGGATCGCCTGTGCGGATGAATTTGTGGAAAGGATGCCGGAGGGTTATGACTCCATCATAGAACAGGGAGGGACCAACGTGTCCGGGGGACAGAGGCAGAGACTCTGTATCGCCAGGGCTCTTGTGGGGAAACCTGCAATCCTGATCCTGGATGATTCCACCTCCGCAGTGGACACCGCGACAGACAGCAGGATCAGAAAGGCCTTCAAGGAGAGGATCCCCGGGACCACAAAATTCATAATAGCCCAGAGAATAACATCAGTTATGGACAGCGACAGGATAATAGTGCTGGATGACGGAAGGGTGGCAGAGTTTGGGACCCACGATGAACTGATGGAGAGAAGCGAAGCTTACAGGGAGATATACGAGAGTCAGACCTCCGGAAGCGGAGATTTTGATGAGTTTGGATGATGGTAATAAAATATGAGTGAAAAAGTAAGGGAAGTAAAACCCGGGGGCCCCAGGGGAAGGGCAATGGGCCCCAGACCCAAGATCAAGAACCCCGGCAGGATAATAAAAAGACTTATGGGCATGATAATGGAGCATTACAGCATAAACATGTTCCTGGTCTTTGTATGCACCATAGTGGCGGCCCTTGTGAATGTCCGGGGCAACCTCTTTTTAAAGACGCTCATCGATGATCATATAATCCCCATGACCAATGTGGCAGTAAACGGAGGGACCCCGGATTTCGGACCTCTTATCAGGGCGATCCTTGTAATGGCTCTGATCTATGCCGCAGGTGTGGTGGCTTCGTTTTTGAACCAGTTCCTGATGACTTTTGTGGGGCAGGGGACCATGAGAAACATCAGGAAAATGATGTTCGAGCACATGCAGAGCCTGCCCATATCATATTTTGACACCCATTCCCACGGGGATGTGATGTCCCTTTATACCAATGACGTGGATACTCTCAGGCAGACCATAGGTATGTCCATGCCACAGCTTTTGAACAGTCTGATCTCCATCACTGCAACATTTGTGTCCATGCTTGTGCTGGATGTGCCTCTGACCATCATTTCATGCTGTATGATAGCGATCACCATGTTCCTTTCAGCCAGGATCGCCAAGGTGTCGACAAAGTATTACGTATCGCAGCAGAGCGACCTGGGAGACCTGAACGGATATATCGAAGAGCATCTCTCCGGACAGAAGGTGGTAAAGGTGTTCTGCAGAGAAGATGAGTGCATATCGGAATTCAGGGAGAGGAATGACAGGCTCAGGGACAGCGCCAACAAAGCAAACCGTTATGCCAATATGTTCGGACCGGTGAGCATGCAGATGGGGAATGTGAGCTATGCAGTGGTGGCTGTCATCGGGGCTGTGCTTGCCATAAACGGCTTTACGGGACTTACAGTGGGAACCCTGGTGTCCTTCCTGACTCTGAACAAGAGTTTCAACATGCCCATATCCCAGGTTTCATCCCAGTTTAATTCCATCATCATGTCCCTTGCGGGCGCAGACAGGATATTCAGGCTTTTGGATGAGAAACCTGAGACGGATGAAGGCTATGTGACCCTTGTGAACTGCAGGGAAGGGAGTGAAGGGGAGTGCATAGAGTGCAAAGAGCGCACCGGGCACTGGGCCTGGAAGCATCCTCATCAGGCTGATGGCACGGTCACATATGTCCCTCTGGCGGGAAAAGTCACACTGGACGATGTGGATTTCGGATATACGGATGACAAGATGGTCCTCCACAATATAAAGATGTTTGCAGAACCCGGTCAGAAGATCGCATTTGTCGGGTCAACCGGGGCCGGCAAGACCACCATCACCAACCTGATAAACCGTTTCTACGATATACAGGACGGAAAGATCAGGTATGACGATATAAATATAAACAAGATCAAAAAAGCAGATCTCAGACGTTCTCTTGGAATGGTGCTGCAGGATACCCACCTCTTCAAGGGGACGGTCATGGAGAATATAAGGTTCGGAAATCTGGACGCCACGGATGAAGAGTGCAGAAATGCGGCTAAACTTGCAAACGCAGACGGCTTTATAAAGAGGCTGCCGGAGGGCTACGATACCATGCTGACAGGTGACGGCGGAAATCTTTCCCAGGGTCAGAGACAGCTTTTGGCCATAGCCAGAGCCGCTGTGGCAGATCCTCCGGTGCTTATACTGGATGAGGCCACAAGCTCCATAGATACCCATACTGAGAGGCTGGTGCAGGAGGGGATGGACAGGCTTATGTCCGGGCGCACCACATTTGTCATAGCCCACAGGCTTTCTACTGTAAAGAACAGTGACTGTATAATGGTGCTGGAAAACGGCAGGATCGTGGAGAGGGGAACCCACGACGATCTGATCGAGGAAAAGGGCCGTTATTACCAGCTCTACACCGGCAATTCCATTGCTTCCTGAGGTGGCCGTATGCTCAGGGTAGACAGTTCTGAACCGCTTCTCACATACGATATCCACGCAATCATTTCTTCGTTCTATCCTGGTGAAGAGATAAAGGTGGTGACCCCCGAAAGCCATGTCCATGACAGGGTTTTAAAGGGGCTTACGCCTGTCATGCGGGTTTTTGTCGACTCCGGCAGAACAGAAAAATGCGGTGAAGGATCCGGAAACATAGCAGTGGAGATCGATCCCTGCAGACCGGAGGGGGAATCTGATGTCACCGGGTCTCATGTCTCATTTACAGAAAGCGGCAATGTTTACGGCGGCGGTCCTGTATGGCATCCGGGAGAGAGCAAGGATGACATAAAGAGATTTATTTACACCTGCCTTTCAAAGGAACGGGGGATGATCCTGCCCTGGGGGGTGCTCACCGGTGTAAGGCCCGTGAAACCCGCCCTTTCCATGCTGGAAAAGGGGGCGTTTGAAAGAGAAGTTAAGGAAAAGTACATTTCTGATTATTATGTAAACCAGGATAAAGCCGATCTTGTATATGAGATTGCGGAAAGAGAGAGCAAAATCCTCTCTGGACTTATG
>JAILIO010000219.1 GCA_024695225.1 Lachnospiraceae bacterium | reverse complement strand
TTTGTGGAAGAGGCGGTGGATCTGGTCATAAGATCAAACCCCAACGCCATCATTGTCATAAAGAGTACCATACCCGTGGGATATACGGAAAAGCTGAGAAAGAGTACCGGCTTTGACAATATCCTCTTCTCCCCTGAGTTTCTCAGGGAATCCAAAGCGCTTTACGACAGTCTTTATCCCAGCCGTATAATAGTGGGAACCGACAGGGAAGATGAGAGGCTTTTAAAGGCTGCAGAGGACTTTGCAGGTCTCCTCAAGGCTTCGGCCCTTAAGGATCAGGTGGATACCCTGATAATGGGATTTACCGAAGCGGAGGCTGTAAAACTCTTTGCAAACACTTATCTGGCCCTCAGGGTGGCATATTTCAATGAACTGGATACCTATGCCGAGTCAAAGGGACTGGACACAAAGTCCATAATCGACGGGGTGTGTCTGGACCCCAGGATCGGCACCCATTACAACAACCCTTCCTTCGGATACGGCGGGTACTGCCTGCCCAAGGACACGAAACAGCTTCTGGCAAACTATTCTGATGTGCCGGAAAACCTGATAGGGGCCATAGTGGAATCCAACAGGACCAGGAAGGATTTCATTGCGGATCAGGTGCTTAAGATCGCCGGGTTTTATGAGAACTATCACAGCAGCCTCTGTAACGAGGACAGGTCGGCCTCCTGTGTCATAGGTGTTTACAGGCTGACGATGAAGTCCAATTCCGACAATTTCCGGCACAGTTCCATTCAGGGCATAATGAAGAGGATAAAGGCAAAGGGGGCTACAGTCATAGTTTACGAGCCCTCCCTTGAGGATGGCAGCAGTTTCTTCGGATCGAGAGTGGTAAATGATCTGGAAGAGTTCAAGAAGCAGTCCGGGGCCATAATAGCAAACCGCTATGAAAGCGTGTTGGACGATGTGAAGGACAAGGTTTACACAAGAGATATCTTTGAAAGGGATTGAACAGTGGATGAGGCGATTTCTTTATTTGTGCCCGGAAGGCTCTGCCTCTTTGGAGAGCATTCGGACTGGGCGGGACAGAACAAGGTCTTTAACTCTGATATAAAAGAGGGAAGGGCCATCGTCACCGGAATAGAGCAGGGTATCTACGCCCTGGCCTACAGGTCGGACCGGTTTGAATTCATATCGGATGTTTCCGGGGAGGACAGTTCCTTCTCCTGCGCCATGGAAAAGGACGCCCTGAGGGAAGTGGCGAGAAACGGGGGATTCTTCTCCTATGTGGCAGGCGTTGCCAGCTATATGTGCGAATGGTACCGGGTGGGAGGCGTCCGCCTGGAGGTGACCAAGATGGATCTGCCCATGAAATCCGGGCTGTCCTCCTCGGCGGCGGTCTGTGTTCTGGTGACCAGAGCCTTCAACGAACTGTACCACCTGCATCTGAACACTCTGGGGATAATGAATATCGCCTACTGGGGGGAACTCAGGACCCCCAGCCGCTGCGGCAGGCTCGACCAGGCCTGTGCTTTCGGCACCAATCCCGTCTCCATGGTCTTCGACGGAAATGAAGTGGATGTGGACCGTATAACCATAAAGAAACCGCTGTATTACGTGATCGCGGATCTTATGTCCGAAAAAGATACCGTGAAGATACTGGCGGATCTGAATTCCGGATATCCCTATCCAAAGAATGAGAAGGACAGATGTCTTCACGAAGCCCTGGGGGATGACAACCTGGATATAACGGCAAGGGCGATCCGCCTTATGAACGAAGGGGATACCGAAGGCCTTGGGAAACTGATGACAGAGGCCCAGAAGCTTTTTGACGAAAAGGTGGCCCCCATGTGTCCGGAGGAACTCACATCCCCGGTGCTTCACAGGACCCTTCAGGACCCTGAATGCGTGAGACTCTCCTACGGCGGAAAGGGCGTGGGCTCCCAGGGGGACGGGACCATACAGTTTCTGGCAAAAGACGAGGAAAGCCAGAAGGAACTGAGGGACTATCTTCACGACAAACTGGGGATGACCAGCCATATATTTACCCTGAGACCAAAGACCATGGTAAATAAAGCCGTGATACCCGTGGCCGGTTTCGGGACAAGGCTTTACCCCGAGACCCGGGGGGTGAAAAAGGAATTCTGCCCTGTGGTAGACAGGGACGGGCTGGTAAAACCTGCCATACTGGTGCTACTGGAGGAACTGGACGAGATCGAGACCATAAAAGAGATCGCCCTCATATTGAACCGGGATGAGAGACAGTATTATGAAGACTTTTTCTTCAAACCTCTTCCTGACAGCCACTACGATCACCTGACAAAGAGGCAGCAGGAATACGAAAAAAAGATAGGGGATATCGCAAAGAAGATCAGATTTATTTACCAGGAAGAGCAGAAAGGCTTTGGACACGCGGTATATCAGACAAAAGAATTTGCAGGGGGCGAGCCTGTGCTCCTGCTTTTGGGAGACACCATATATTCCAGCAATACAAATGTGTCCTGCACCCAGCAGCTGATAGAAGCCTACAGCGAGTGCGGGCAGTCAATGGTGGCGCTGCAGAAGGTGCCCATTGAACTGGTGTCAAACTTCGGCGTCTTTGCCGGGACCTGGGACAACAAAGAGCAGACCGTGATGAAAGTCAGCAAGGTCATAGAAAAGCCTACAGAGCAGGAGGCTGCAGATTTCCTTTCCGTGGAGAGAGAGGGGAAGGGCGACAATTATTTCGGGGCCTTTGGCTCATATATCTTGTCCCCGGAGGTGTACAACCGACTTCAGACTGCAGTTGACAACAATATAGTTAACTCTAAAGGTGAAGTGGAACTTACGGATGCCCTGGCCTATGTGGGTGAGAAGTACGGCCTCATGGGCGCAGTGATAGACGGCGAATCCTTTGACCTTGGAAATCCGGAAGCATACAGAAATGCGGTGGCAAATTTCGGAAGGGTGATACAGGACAGGAACTGATCTCCCGGATCAGATTTCCTGTCCTCTAATAAACTGTAACCCCTGATCGATCGTTTTAAAGTAACAGTCCCTGCAGGATTCAGCAGGAAATGCCCTTGCGGCTCGAACTGTTCGGATTGTTTATCCCAACTGTGCCAAGCTTTGATGCTTTGGACTTTTCACCTGACATAAGGGCGTTAGCGCCTGTGATATTATTTTTGTTCCCGGAGAGGATCGCTCTTCTTGCTGAAACTCCGCCTGTTACATTTTCAAGATCGTCATCACTTAAGATTGTTTTTTCATTGCTGTTCATTTTGTTACCTCCCTTGCTGATATGTTCCTATATCATTATATACGAAAAAACCGGGGAGAGGGTCAGATTTTTTTGAACTGATCTTCAATGTATTTACAGGGGAGGCCGGAAGAACCGAACAGATATATGTTTTTGTGATATCTGCAAGGGAATACAGGTTCTCCTGAACATGACGATGCAGATATTGACCCGTGGACAGGGCCTTCCCCCGGATGCAGTTCGTCCCGGGTGGTGCAGGATATCCTTATATATGCTATAATTTTTGATTCATTGATGGATATTCGGAGGGATAAATGAAGAAATATATAAAGATCGCCAGACCCGATCACTGGATAAAAAATCTGTTCATACTTCCGGGTACTGCAGTGGCTCTTTTGCTGACAGACGCAGGACTTTCGGATGTGAATGTCCTCATCCTTCTCATAGGATTCATCAGCACATGCTTTGTGGCCAGCGCCAATTACGTGATAAATGAATGGCTGGATGCCCCCTATGACCAGTACCATCCCACAAAGAAAAACCGTCCCGTTGTGACTGAGAATGTTCAGTTCAAATGGGTGCTTACAGAATACGCCATCCTGGCGGCCCTGGGTTTCATCCTGGCCTACGCTGTAAACAAATGGTTTCTGTACACTTCAGTGGTCCTCCTCATCATGGGGTTTTTCTACAATGTGAAGCCCTTCAGGACCAAGGACGTCCCCTATCTGGATGTCATATCGGAGTCCGTGAACAATATGCTGAGACTCCTCATGGGATGGTTCATAGTGACTGACAGCTCCATTCCTCCCTCCAGCATCCTCATCGGCTACTGGATGGCGGGGGCCTTCCTCATGGCCACCAAGAGATTTGCCGAGTACCGGATGATAAACGATCCCGAGACCGCAGGACTGTACAGGAGGTCCTTCAGGTATTACACGGAAAAGAACCTGCTGGCGTCTGCCCTCTTCTACGCCCTTATTTCCACTTTCTGTCTCGGAGTGTTCATGATAAAGTACCGCATAGAGTATCTGCTGGCAATGCCCGTGATGTTCCTGCTCTTTGCCTACTATCTGTCCATGGGGCTGGACAAGGATTCGGCGGTGCAAAAGCCGGAAAAATTGTATAAGGAAAAGACACTTATGTTGATAGTCCTGGTGCTGATAGCGATCCTGGTCGTATGTTCCTTTGTGGAGATAGATTTCCTTCACATTCTCACATCAAATGCGCTTATCCGCCTGGATGTGTAGAACCGGGGCGGGGAGTGCGGGCTCTAATGAAAAACCCCGGGTGACGGTGGTTTGCCGGATATGATGACAGAAAATCTGACAGAAAAACCTGATAGGAAGAACCTGCTTTTAAAGGTCTGGTGTGTCTGCACCGCTTTTTTGATCCTGATGCTCACAACCAGGTCTTCATTTCTCTTCCCCATAAACAACTGGGATGACGTGAACAGTTATTTTTCCATGGGCAAGGGGATGATGAACGGCATGGTGATATACAGGGACCTTTACGACCAGAAGGGACCTTATCTCTATCTGTTGTTCGGGATCTCATATCTGATATCCCACAGGACATTCCTGGGGGTCTTTGTCTTTGAAGTGGCTGCCGCCGCAGTCACCCTGTATTTCGCAGGGAAGTACATCCTGAGGTACAGCGGTTTTAAGGCCGCTCTTTTCATGATCCCGATCTTGGGGGCCGGCATGTATTCGTCCTGGAGTTTCTACTGGGGAGGGGCTGCGGAGGAGTTCTGCCTGCCCATGTTTGCAGCCTCGGTCTATTTTCTGGAGGGGATACTTAAAGACAGGTATTCCGGAAGGGAACTGGCAGGAGTCACAGCTTTGACCGGGATATTTGCAGGAGTCACGGCCCAGGTGAAATACACGATGCTGGGATTCTACGCCGCATGGTTCATCATGGCTGTGCTGTGGATCGCAAAGACTGCCGGGGTGAGAGACACTTTTCTTAAGGGCTTCAGATTCATCCTCTTTGCCCTTGTGCCCTCGGTTCCCTGGTTCATTTACTTCCTGGCCACCGGCAGCCTGGATGACTGGTACAGATGCTACATTTACAACAATCTCTTCTTCTATACAGATGTATCCGGCGTGGATTCCTTTGTGAGCAAGCTCTATGCCATAGCAAAGACCCTGTACTGGCTGATACAGGACAGTTTTTCTTATTTTATATTCATCATCCCCGGGTTTATCCTGCAGTTTGTGAGGGAAAAGGGCGTCCTCCGCAGGATCTCATCCCTCTTTGTCTTTGCCCTCATGTATTTTGTGATATTCATAGGCGGAAATA
>JAILIO010000063.1 GCA_024695225.1 Lachnospiraceae bacterium | reverse complement strand
TTTTTTGGAATTTGCATTTTCAGGGGTGCATGTGGCCTTAAATGCCGCAGTGACATTCTTCTTGGCGCTGGGCTCCACAACAGACTGTCCTTTTATGGAAATATCGGAAACCAGCTGTTTTACGGTTACATTTATGCTCTTATGTTTTTTGACCTTTCCTGCGGAATAGATATACAGAGTCACATTGCAGCTCCCTTTTCCGACAGGGTAAACGCTGCAGGTGCCGTCGGAATTCTTTACTGCAGTCGCCACCTTGCTGTTGCTGGTCGCCCAGTACATCTTGTCCACAATGTCTTCGTCCGGGATCCCATCAAACGTGATCTCGGGGGTGATAATGTCCTCTTCTTCTGTCTCACTGCCTGTCAGGTAAAGTACAGAGGTCCGGCCGGGGTTTTTAGCCAGACTTCCGGTGCTGTTTGCGGAAAGCGTTATCTTTTTTACAGGGGAGATCAGCACCTTCGCAGGATTTGATACAGGAGTATAAACCGTTGCAGTCGAGATTGCTGAAACCTCCTTTTGAGGATTCACACTCAATGCTTTTATAACTGTCTTGGTCCCCGGTTTCAGGTCCCCTGTGGATATGATATCGCCTGTATGGTATCTCTTCCCCCTCACAACATAAGGCCCGCTTTTATCGACCTTGGGATCTGTTCCGTCCGTAGTATATATGATAACTTCTCCTTCATAGCGTCCGGCTGCTCCGGGAAGAAGATTTGCGCTGAGGGCAGACTGGCTCTCGATGACCGCAAAAGAAGCTTCTCTGTAAACTTTCTTGCCGTTTTCACCCTGTATGACTGTTCCGTTTTCATAACAAGCTACAATCTCCGGTGCCTTTACAACATTTGCAAACATTTTGCCCACATTGATGAGCTTGCCGGCTCCGGACACGGATGTCCCTGTCCCTGTCATTATCGACTTAATGGTATCGGGGATCTTGTATCCGGTGAGTTCCTTATTGCTTCCGCCAAGTTTCTTCCCATAGGCGCTCATGTAAAGAGCAGCTGCGCCTGCGGCCACCGGACTGGCTACAGAAGTTCCGGAAGCAGTGGTATAGTTTGATGTATCACTCTCAATGACCGGATAAAACGGTCCGTAACCCTCCTCAGAACTGATTGGATTACTATTGTCAAAATTTACTGTGGCAGATCTGATATTCGTGCCGGGTGCACTCACGACGCACCAGGATCCGTAATTGCTGAAATCAGATCTCTGGCCGTTTTGTGTAACAGAGCCGACAGCCATCACACCGGTCTTCAGATCGCCGGTCTCGATCGAATAAGCAGCAGGGAACACCATGTTATTTATTCCATCGTTTCCCATTGCCGCGAATGTGACAATGCCGCTCTGATATGCCTGCGACAGGGCATTTCTCTCGTAAACACTGTAAGTAGGTGCGCCCAGACTCATATTTATAATATCAACACCGTCTTCAACAGCTGCAAGCACACCTCTGGTTATATCGCTGGCGCGCATTGAACCTGAAGAACTCGCAGCGACATTGTAGGAATAGATCGACACACCGGGAGCGATACCTGCTCCTCCCTTTCCGTTATTTATTGTTGCGGCTATTAAGCTGGCCACAAGCGTGCCGTGAAGATGGGATGCGAACACATCATTGCCGGTTGTGTCCACGCGTTTTACAACACAATTTTTGCCATTCGCATCGTAAAAATCTTCATGCTTGTCAAAGACGCCGGTATCTATGACGCCCACTTTCACATCGGGATTTCCTATTGTCGTTCCCCATGCGCCCCAGCTGTTTATAATGTCATGATGATACTGATAATCATCTCCGCCCGGAGTCATCAGTAAAGGATCGGGATTATCCAAAATAGGTGCATACTCTCCGGTTCCGGTTACAAAATCCTTCCATCCGAGAGCGGGATCCAATGCAAATCCCACCTCATCGAGACTTTCCTCTTCCAGCTCTGTCTCACTTATCGGATCTATCTGCGCGATCATCACAGGCTCCACCACAGGCAGTGAAACACCTGTATCTGCTGCCGCCCTGACAGCATCCAATACAGTTCTGTCCCCTGTAAGTTCTGCATCTGCGATCCCGTAAGCGTATCTGGTCACTACTGCGCCGTATGCAGACGCAATGGCATCCGCTTCCTCTCGGCTGTCCGCAGCATACCATATCATCCCGCCGACATAATCTTCGCCTTCGCTGCATTCTTCCAATGTGCCGACAACATCGTGATCCCTCAACTCTTCCTTGAATTTGAGGTCCTGCTCATCAATTTCATAGCCGCCGGGAAACCCGTAAGCCTCGAGGCTTCCATCCATTTCTTTCATCACTTCGGACACAGTTTCGCTCTGCGAGAACATATCTGCATTGTTGGAACTTTCCGAGGCGAAAGCGACGCTACTCTGTGAAATGAGCATCACCCCCGTCAAAAGCCCGGTCAGTATCCTTTTGTATCCCTTTCTCATGTGCGACTCCCTATTATGCCGTTAGAAACACAACCGCGGGAATCCATTCCCGCGGTTACGAAATTCCTTATTAAATTCTATAACATCCCTTTGCACATAGTCAAGACAAAACAGTGTCAGATAAATGACCGGCAGTGATCAGCTTTCGGGAGTGTCGTCTGCAGGATCATCAGTCGTAACAACCCTAAACTTGAACGACTTTCCGGTTCCATCCATGCTTTTGATGGTGATATCAGCTGTGCCCTTCTTTTTACCGGCAAATACCAAAACCCTTGTATAATACTTTTCTCCTACCTTGTATGTTCCCACAACACTGGCGCTTCCGGATTTGGGATTTGAAGATCTGATGTCCAAAATGCCACTCTTTATGCCATCATTATTATCTCCTTCCCCCTCTGCAACAATATATAAATAATAGCCTATGCCCTGCTCGCCAATCTCCATCTTTTCATTCTTTTTCATGGAGACAAAACTGCCATTTTCAACCCTGTTTACACTTACCCCCGTGACAGGCGTGGTCACCATGTAGTTTATACCATCATAGAAACCTGTACCATCCGCAGCCGTGGCTCTGACCCTGACAAACACCTTGTCTGTGTAATCACTGTGATATTCGTTCCATTTTGACTTATTGATCTTCAAAGCTCCGGTTGTTTTGTTCACAGTGACAGACTTATCCAAGAGAGTAGCTGTATACAAAGCCATGCACTCATCATTCGATTCTCCCAGAGTGAAATTCAGTTGCGCTGTGCTGCTGTCTACCGAATACTCCACCGGTCTGAATTCGTAGGACCATGTAAGGCTGCTGTTTGAAGGTTTCCCGTAGGCTTTTTCAACATAGACAGGTGGCATTACGCTCTTTCCAACCGCAAGTGTTCTCAAAGAATAATCGATATTGATTCCCATCGCGACTCCGGAAACCGGTGTCTTTACATAAACAGTGAATGTGGTCTTTTTCCCGGACCCGTCGGATGATCTGAATGTCACTTTTGCCTTACCGGTCTTCAAGCCGTATACCGTCACATTGTCCGTGATCTCGTTTACCGCTGCGGAGACCCCGACCACATTTGCATTGCTTGAAGTCCATGTGCCATTCATATTTGCGGAAAGCGTTAGCGTGTTCTCATTTCCCTCAGTCTCCTGCAGGTCTACCACTGACACCGTGGCATAACTCAGGGTGCTGTTTCCGTTTTTGTTTGTCTTATATTCGATGCGGGACTTCTTATTTTCCACGAAAAGCTGATAGTCTGTGAGAGTATTTTCACTCACAGTGACTGTGGGAAGGATCTCGGCCTTATTTCCCAAGGTCACATCGACGCTGGACATGCAGTTGCCGTCTGCAGATCTGACATAGAGGGTGAAGGTCCTTTCACTCTCATCCGAAGGTATCGTCATCCCCTTGGGCAGGGTGAGGTTTCCGCTCGTCTCCTTAAGGGTCATCTCAGACCCGTTTATGGTCTTTGTAAGAACCACAGAATCGGAAGAAAAGCTCCAGCTGACTTTCTTGTTGTTGGCTGTTGTGGGAGTGCATTCAGCCTTGTATTTCACAGTAGTCTTTGCCTTTGCGGAGGGCTGTATCACGGACTGACCGCTTATGGCTATGCCTTCCACAAGCTGCTTTACTTCCACGGATATGCTCTTGCTCTTCTTTACTTTTCCGC
>JAILIO010000207.1 GCA_024695225.1 Lachnospiraceae bacterium | reverse complement strand
TCACATCTCCGACCATAAACCTGCTGCAGACTTCCGGATCTTTTCCCGCTATGGCAGACAGTATGATCTCCTGCACCAGATTGGAGTCCTGGTATTCGTCGCACATGACTTCCCGGAAGATCTTTCTGTATTCCAGGGCGGTGTCCGTGGGTTCTATGGTTCCGTCCTCATTTTCCCGGGCCAGTATCCTGAGCGCCAGATGTCCCATATCGGAGAAATCTATAACTCCCCTTTTTTCCTTTTCAGCCGCATAGGCTTCGATGAAATCTATGGTGAGCTCAGTAAGGCTTTTAAGATGTTCTGCACACACAGGGTCAGCGCTGGTCCCCTCACTCAGGGGAAGTGCAGTCTTCACCGCATTCTTTACGATGGTCGCTGCCTTCTTCCACTCTGCGCTGCATCTTTCCTTAAGTTCGGGGGAATATGCATTTCCCCTTACCTGTGCCCTCTTGGGGAATGTAATGGTTTCGATGGCTGAAGGGTCCCAGGCGCCGTTTTTTGAAAAAGATACCGAAGCTCTGTCTATGGAAGCTATGACTGTCTCTATGGCGTCGCGGTAGGGTTCAGGCCCTCCGGGAAGATCGCATATCTCAAGAGCCGAGAACAGTACGTTCCTTGCGCGGCGGAGCATGGACAAAACCTTCTCTGCAGTAAACTCTATGACAAGGGGATCGTTTTCATCGTATGCCGCCCCATGCTCCTCAAGCCATTTCACAGGCCAGGGATAACTCTCGGCAACATTGTACAGTTTCTCAACTATCCTCTCCACGCCCGAATCATCCTTTCCCGCGGAAAAGGCTTCACACATGTCCAGAAAATCTTCATTGTCGTCGGAGAGGTAACGGTCCTCCATCACAGAGGCATATACATCCTTTTTTATCAGATTGGCTTCACCGTCAGCAGCCACACGGAAGGCCGGGTCCAATCCGGTCTCCGGGAAATGATCTCTTATGACTGAGAGACAGAACGTGTCAAGGGTCATGATCTTTGCGCTGTGAACCAGGATGGCCTGCCTGGAAAGCCGCGGATCAGGCCCTTCCATTTCAATCCGTTTTCTGAAGGCTTCGGAGATCTTATTTTTCATATTGGCTGCCGCAGCCCTTGTGAAGGTCACGACCAAAATCTCCCCGATATCACAGGGGTCATCCCTGTCCGTAACCAGGCTCATTATGCGCTCCACAAGCACGGTGGTCTTGCCGGAACCTGCCGCGGCGCTCACAAGAAGGTTTTTATTTCTCGAATCTATTATCTTTTGCTGATCAGCAGTAAATTCCATCTCACTCCCCTGTATCTTCCTGTATCTCGATCTTCCTGGACCTGAAGCCCGGAAGCCTCTCATCAAAAATACATGACATCCTGTAAGGACAATATGTGCAGGCGTTCTCGCTGCCCTCTCTCACAGGAGACGCCTCTATCCTCCCGGAAATGATGGATCGTCCGGTGTTCACCACGGAATTCCTGGCACTTTTCAGAAGATCATCCATCTCATCCCGGGTGATGTTTGTATTGGCGGCGGTTTTCTTAGGGTCAGTGGTGCCTTTTCTGAAAACTGAAGGGATGATGGAATCTCCTCCGTATCTGTCCATAAGAGATACCACATCAGTCTCTGCAACCACCGCTCCGTTCAGCCTCAGTTCCTTTCTCATGGCATCTTCTGTTTCCGAGGCCGTCATCAGGCCGGAGTCGCTCTTCAAGAGAGGATCCGCCACATGATAATAAAACATGCCAGCAGCTCTCGCATTTTCTTTCCTGGATATGGCATCGTCCACAACATATTTCAGATACAGCGGAAGCTGTACATCCAGTCCTGCGCTGATCCTCTTTTCGTTGTACTTCTTGCTCCCGGTCTTGTAGTCGATGACCCTGTAATAGGATATGCCGTCAAGTACCGCCCGGTCGATCCGGTCTATCTTGCCGTTCAGATTTATGGAAAAACCGTCCCCTGGTTCCAACAGATCCTTGAACTCTGCCTCATAAGCCACAGGTTTGAAACCTCCGCCGGCGATCTGATGCCCGATCACACTGACACTTCTCATAAGGATCCTGTAGAGTCTCTGCTGCATATATCTGTTCCTGCCTGCAGCTCCCAGCGGTGTATCCTTATATTTTCTTGCCACCTCATCCGTGGCAGCCCTGGCGTATTCCTGCATCTGGGGCTCAGTAAGATCGGCCCACCCTTTATTATTTACGGCAGCGATCTCTCCGAATCTCTCCAGGGCATCGTGGAGGAATATACCCGTATCAAGGGAAGTTACGCTGTAATCCCTGCGCTCCTTAAGCCCCAGCCCAAACCCCAGGAAATACCTGTAAGGACACTGCGCAAAGGTTTCTATCCTGGTGACCGATTCCCTCAGTTTCTTTCCATACAGCGCCTCAACAGTGGATTTGGAAATACTTTTACCTTCATAAAATGAGAATGCAGTTCCCAGCATCCTGTCGCAGAGTTTAATGGAGGCAGCTGCTTTTTCAGATCCCTCCCCGCTCTTTACGGAATTCTCTTTCACTGCCGAAAGCACCGCCCTGGCAGCGGGTATCATTTCCTTTCCCTCTCCCTCGGCCACTCTCCTGAGAGACACCGCCAAAAGGGAATATGCATCCCGGGGGCTCACTATCTTTTCGTAATATGCCAGGCTGTCTGCTTCCCTCACCCTTATCCCGGGGAATATCCGTCTGATCTCACCCGTGAGGTATGAAGGGTTTCTAACGCTCATATCCGCGCCCATGCCAGGCCAGGAAATATAGAGAAGCCTGCAGGCTTTGGTGAGGTTCATATAGAGATACATCCTCTGGCTGAACATGATCTCCTGTCCCGAAGGAGACAATGTGAGACCGCAGGCTGAAAGCATCTCCCTGTCAACTTCTGACAGCAGGCTTCCCTGTCCGGACCTGCCGGGTATGTTCATGTCATCGCATCCCAGCACAAACACCGCCTGAACCCGGTCCAGCCTGGTCCTCTCCAGATCCCCCACCGTGACTCTGTCCCTGTCCTGGGGGATGGTTCCGACCCTTATCTCCGCTATGCCTGCCTCAAAGAGGCCTGTAAACTCGGAATTCTCAACCTCCTCATCCCCGAGAAGGGAAATAAACACGTCCAGCAGGTTAAGGATATACCTGTATATCTGTCCGTATTCTCCGGAGAGCTGATACTCCCCTTCTTCCTTCAGTTCTTCGGATCTTCTGTACAGTTTTTCAGCGCACCCTGCCTTTAGCATGAGCTCATATACCGCATGTATCCTGTCTCTTACGGTCTTGCCGGATGCCTTCAGGGGGGAGAGCACATCCATGAGTTTTTGTCTGACCTTTTCCTCGGGAGTCTCCTCTTCGGAGAAAGGCTTTTCATAGGAGCTGATCCCTCTGAGACCCCTGCGTCTTATATAGTTTTCAAACTGATCTATGTACAGACTGCTCCCGGGAATATCCGTCTCATCTGTCACAAAGCCGGTTCTCAAAAACCTCATGACAGAATCGGGGCGGAAAGCGTTGTCCATCATCTCCAGAGCGCTTCTTATGAAAACGGAAAGCGCATTGTTTGAAACATTTCTGGTGTAGTCCATATATACGGGTATATCGTAGGCTTTAAAAACATCCTCGATCTCCCCTGCATAGCCTGCAAGGTCCCCTGCTATCACTGCGATATCGCTGTATTTAGCCTCCGTATCCCTGATATATCTTATGATCTCCCTGGCACAGCCCTCTACCTCAGATCTCTGATCCCTGTACCTGTAAATGCGTATACTGTCTGTCTTCCCTGCTGTCTCAGATATGGTTCTTTCTTTTCTGAAGAGATTCTTTTCAAGACAGAGAACAGCCTCGTCCTTTTCCACCCTGTCACCGGTTTTTGCGGGAATGTCCTCCGAAAAGACAAAGGAAACACCTTTCCCTCCCGCAGCCTCAGTCAGAGCATCGATGGTCTGTCTGCTCATATGAAACAGCGCTTCCGGGGTCTCTTCCGCTGAAGTGTCTTTATTGTTGTGATCCCAGAGAAGGGTCACTGTGACATTCTCTGCGATCTCTGCCATCTCCCTTATGACATTTACCTGAAGAGGGGTAAACCCTGTGAAACCGTCAAAATAGATCCTGGATCCCTTAAGGATACCGGAGGATCTGACCGCGTCTGCCAGCACCAGCAGCCGGTCCTCCCTTGTGGTATATGTGGTGCCCAGAGCAGTTGTAAATCTGTCATATACAAATGAAAGCTCAGACAGCCGGTTCCTGAGTCCCGGAGGAAGGGACATGTTTTCAGCCGCCCTTTCAAGGTCTGCGGTTCCCACGCCGTAGAGCATGAACTCGGATATGACAGATTTGATCTCATGGATATAACCGGGTCGCCTGAGATATTTCCCGAGAACAGGGATATCCTCCAGATGCGCCCCTGCTTCCCTTCTGATTATGAGGCTTTTCCCGGTATCATCGATCATTTCGGCCCGGTCTCTCCCTGTCTCCTCCAGGATACGATGGGAGAGACGGCCAAAAGAAAGAACATCGATATTGGTTATGACATGTTTCGGATGCGCTTTCACCATTTCTATCTGGGATGAAAGCGTGTACTGATCGGGAACGATCAGCAGCAGATTCTTGTCGGGATATCTCTCCGACTGTTCTATGATCTCATCATAAATAAAGCGGGTCTTTCCTGAAAAAGAAGGACCAAGTACAAATCTCAGTTTATCTTCCATATATCCCTGTTATAATCCCTTATGGACCTGTCCGAAGAGAAGAAACCTGCTTTTGCGATGTTTGTCAGGGACATCTTGAGCCACTTATCCCTGTCCGAATAATCGGCTATCACCCGGTCTCTGGTCTTCATATAATCTTTCAGGTCCAGAAGCGTCATAAAGTAGTCCTTACCAACAAGTTCCTTTTTAAGTCTTTTCAGATTCTCTGCATGTCCCAGTTTCAGCGCGGCAGGTCCGGTGATAAAGTCCACGGAAGCCTTGATCACAGGGTCTGCCTTGTACAGTTTCTCAGAGACATAGTCCTCATTCTTGTAGTGATCGATGACAGTTGCAGCATCAGCTCCGAAGATATATATGTTGTCATCTCCCACCAGATCCCTTATCTCGACATTTGCCCCGTCCAAGGTTCCCAGGGTCACTGCTCCGTTCAGCATGAACTTCATATTCCCTGTCCCTGAAGCCTCTTTGGAGGCCAGTGATATCTGCTCGGAAATATCACATGCGGGTATCATCTTCTCCGCATATGAGACATTATAATTCGTCACCATGATCACTTTTATGTACTTCGATGCCACAGGGTCATTATTTATTATGTCCTGCATCACCAGGATGAGATGGATTATATCTCTGGCGATGACATATGCGGGTGCAGCCTTCGCGCCGAAAATAAAGGTCACGGGACGTTCGGGCAGTTTTCCGCTCTTTATCTCCTGATATCTTCTGATTATGTCCAGCACGTTCATCTGCTGGCGTTTATATTCGTGAAGTCTCTTTGACTGGATATCAAACACGGTATCGGGATCGATCCTGATACCCTCTCTCTCATAAATCGTTGCAGCCAGAGCTTCTTTGTTTTCTCTCTTTATCTTGTCCAGTTTCTCAAGGAACGCAGGATCATCCTTGTAGGCCAGGAGTTTCTCAAGCTGACCGGCATCCTTTCTGTAACCTTCCCCTATGGTCTCTGCGATCAGGCTGTCCAGTTTCATATTGCAGGAATACAGCCAGCGGCGGAAAGTTATGCCGTTTGTCTTGTTTGAGAACTTTCCGGGATAGATGTCATTGAATTCCTTAAGTTCTGTTTCCTTGAGTATATCAGTATGGATGGAGGCCACACCGTTTACGGAATATCCGTAGTGTATGTCGATGTGGGCCATATGTACCCTCTTATCCTTGTCTATGATCTGCAGGGTCTCGTCCTTGTATTTTTTCCTGATGCGCTTATCCAGTTCCTTGATATAGGGGACAAGGGCAGGCACAACCTTCTGGATATATTTAAGAGGCCATTTCTCCAGAGCCTCCGCCATGATGGTATGGTTTGTGTATGCGCAGGTCTTTGTGACTATATCCACGGCCTCGTCCATGGAAAACGCCTTGTCTTCCACAAGTTTTCTGATGAGTTCGGGAATGATCAGGGTTGGATGGGTGTCATTTATCTGCACCACCGCGTGATCGTACAGCTTTGCAAGATCGTATTTCTGCTCCTTCATCTCGGAGAGGATCAGCTGGGACGCGCAGCTGGCAAGAAAATACTCCTGATATATCCTGAGCAGGTTTCCCTCCTCATCGGAATCATCGGGGTACAGGAACAGCGTCAGTCCCTTCTCTATGTCTGTCTTGTCAAAATCGATGCCGGATTTCACTATGCTCTCATCGGCAGTGTCCACATCAAAAAGGTTCAGCCTGTTGATCCTGCCGTGATAACCGGGCACATCTATGGTGTAATGCCTGGCTTTGACTGAACGGTCAGCATAATCCACGTCAAAGGTCAGACCCGTGGATCTGAGCCAGGAATGCTCTTCTATCCAGGGATCAGGTTCCGAACACTGGAGCCTGTCCTTGAACACCTGCTTAAAAAGCCCCAGATGGTAAAGGATACCCACGCCCTCTCCTGCGATCCCGAGAGTCGCCATGGAATCCAGATAGCAGGCGGCAAGCCTTCCCAGTCCTCCGTTTCCAAGAGAAGGTTCAGGTTCCTGTTCCACCATCTCTTCCACACCGGACCCGTACTTTTTCAGGATCTCATCCATATTGTCGTAGATGCCCAGGTTCAGGAGATTCTTTCTGAAGAGTTTCCCTGTCAGGAATTCTGCCGACACATAATATATCCGTTTAACAGACTCTATATTCTCGGTAACCGCCAAAAGCTCCTTGGTCACATCCAGCACTGTAAAATACAGTTCCTTCTTACTGAGCTCCGAAGGCTTTCTCCCATAGAGTCTTATAGCACTCTCCTCTATCTCTTTTTCAAGATTCATCATAAGCACATCTCTCTGCATATTTCCGGCACCTATTATAGACATATGTTCTACCTCGTAAATTAAAGCGGGATGACGGGACAATTCCGCCATCCCGCAGGTTTAACAGTTATTAATACGGGAATCCGCCTGAAATTCCAGAAATTCAGGTTTCCTCATCGATCACTTTCTCACCAGATGTCTGGGAGTTCCGTTTACCCAATAAGGCATAAGTTCGCCCAGGATAAGGGGTCTGGCATACTTCACATATTCGTCTGTGATGTCCGTGCCGTCCTCATTTATCCATTCGTCGGGAACCTTGCGCTCCACATTGGCGATCTGATGTATGTCATAGACACCGGTGGTGCACTGATAAGGTGAATCGGATGTGCGCTGAAGGGTGACCATCATTCCGGTCTTTCCGTCGTCTGCGGCCTTGGCTGCGGCAGCGCCGGAAGCAAAAGCTTCGTTTATATCGGTAAGGCTGGCGATGTGTGTTGCCGCTCTCTGGAGGGTTGAGAACTCTATGGCACGGGTCTTGAGCCCTGTCTCAGCTGCGATCTTCTCCGCAAGCATGGCGGCTGTACCGGACATCTGCTTATGTCCGAACACGTCCACTGCCACGTCTCTTCCGATCTCACAGACATACCTGCCGTCTGCCACATGGATCCCCTCTGAAACGGCAATGACCACAGAACTCTTTTCCTTGGCCAGTTTCTTCACCTTTTCCATGAATGCATCCATGTCAAAGACTCTCTCGGGAAGGTAGATGGCGTTTACTCCCGTGCAGTCATCACCCTTGGCCAGAGCTGCGGCTGCTGTGAGCCATCCCGCATTTCTTCCCATGATCTCAACGATGCAGATGGTGGGCTTTTTCGCTCCAAAGGACTCATTGTCCCTGATGATCTCTTTAAGTGAAGTTGCGATATATTTGGCAGCGGAACCGTAACCGGGGCAATGGTCAGTGATGGGAAGATCGTTGTCTATGGTCTTGGGAACACCGATGAAAAGCTGCTTTTTGTTATGAGCTGCGGCATAATCGGAAAGCTGTTTCACAGTGTCCATAGAATCATTTCCGCCGGCATAGAAGAAATAATTGATGTCATGCTTTTCCATGACGGCAAATATCTTCTCATATACATCCTCATTGCCTTCCAGCGCAGGAAGCTTAAACCTGCATGAGCCAAGGAAGGCTGAAGGAGTTCTCTTCAACAGTTCAAGTCCCATGTCATCCGCAAGGTAATCGTCCAGATCTATGATCTGATCATCCATGAATCCCTCGATCCCATGGACCATACCGTAAACCTTGCCGGCGCCAAGTTTCTTGGCCTCTGCATACACTCCCCCGATGGATGAGTTGATGACGGCTGTGGGGCCGCCGGACTGTCCGACTATCGCATTACCTTTCATATTCTGCTCTCCTTTTCTTGTGAAATTATTATAAATAATTTGGTGTGCATATTTTTGCAGATGTCTCACCTGCCAAAAGCATTCCGGAACCCTGTCATAAAATATGGTCCCTGAAATTTAACTCATAAATTATAGCAAAGACACCTCTCTATTGCAACGATACAGACCCTCAGGACTCCCCTCAGAGATCCGCCTTAAATCTTCATACGGCCCTTTGATCAGCTGTTTGTCAATCGTTTGTCAGCTGTTTGTAAGCTTATAGTAGGCAGTCCACACTGCGTATTCCGTTCCCTTATCGCTGTTCTCGTTCTGGGTCACGGTTATGACAAGTTCCCCGTCCACGATCTTTGCCTCCAGCTGATCCTCATTATCCCCT
>JAILIO010000204.1 GCA_024695225.1 Lachnospiraceae bacterium | reverse complement strand
GTATCACGGTATACGCGGATCCTGTGTTCACCAGCCTGTTGTGATCTGCATCCTTAAAGGTGGTCAGCACCCTTGTGCCGGAACAAAATATGGAAACATCAGCGTCAAAGGCTCCGGAAAACATATCCAGCATGGAATAATCTTCAGTGATGTCCGTATCGCCTTTATATATATAGCCGGTGTCATCCACTATGACAAGTTTAAAATCCCCTTCTATCTGATCGTAATAACCTTCGATATAGGCGACACAACCCTGGAGCTCATCTTTCACCTGGCCGTTCATGGCAGTCTTTATTACAAATATGCTCACAAAGACAACAGAAAGCGCAAGGAGTACCACGCTTATGAGACCTATGGCAAAAAACTGTCCTCTCAGACCGGTGAAAATTGAAGGCTTTTTTATTTTGTCCTTATTATTCTTATCAGCCATTATGTTTGTCCACCATTATGCTTTTAACGGTATTTTGCTTTTAAAAATGTTTTGCCTTTTCGCGTTTTTTTCCGAATAATCTGCCTTTACGGATATTTTTTTACTGATAGTTTGCTTTTACAGGTTTACGATTTTTCAGCATCGAGCAGGGCTTTCACAGTATCACGGATATATCCCGGGTCTATATCGTAAACATTGCCGTTGTCGACCATCTTTGATATCTCCGGATCTATGGGAATCCTGGAGAGCACAGAAAGTCCGTAACCTGCAGATATCTCCTCAATGTGACTGGGACCGAACACCTGATGCTGTTTTCCGCAATCGGGGCAGACATAGTAACTCATATTTTCAACCACACCTAACAGATCGATATCCATCTTGTTGGCCATGTTGACGGCTTTTTTCACAACCATGGCAGCCAGTTCCTGAGGGCTTGTGACCATCACGGCATACTCCGCGGGCAGAGACTGGAAAACCGTGAGGGGCACATCCCCTGTTCCCGGAGGCATATCAATCAGCATATAATCCACATGTCCCCAGTCTGTATCTGTCCAGAACTGAGTGACCATACCTGCGATCACAGGTCCCCTGACTATGACCGGGTCCTCCTCTTTTCCCAAAAGCAGATTTGAACTCAGCATCTTTATTCCTGTCTCCGACTGGGGAGGCAGCATAAGATTTTCCTGTGTGAGAGTTACAGGTCCTTTGACGCCGAATGCCTTGGGGATGGAAGGACCGGTTATGTCTGCATCCATCACTGCAACCTCATATCCCATGCGTCTGAGTTCGGATGCCATCAGCGCACAGACCAGACTTTTGCCCACACCGCCTTTTCCACTGAGAACGGCCACCACATGGTCAACTGAACTTCCGGGGCTCAGATCTTTTCTGAAGTCCTCCATCGACATATGTGATGCGTCATTATTTCCCGCTTTTGCTTTTAATTTCTGTCCTGCTTCAAATGCTTCTTCTTTAGTCATTTTCTCTCCTGTACAAACCCATTGTAAGTATTAAAATGTATGGTTTTACCTGACGCAAATGATCATACATTAAACCTGAACAGTATGACATCCCCGTCTTTTACAACATATTCCCTTCCTTCCATTCCCACAAGACCTTTTTCCTTGCAGGCGGCTGTGGAACCTTCTTTCACAAGTGTATCATACGGTACAACCTCGGCTTTTATAAACCCGCGTTCAAAATCCGTATGGATCTTGCCTGCAGCCTGAGGAGCCTTGGTGCCGGCCTTTATGGTCCATGCTCTGGATTCATCTTCGCCGCAGGTGAGGAAACTGATCAGCCCCAGAAGGCTGTAGCTGGCTTCGATCAGTTTATCAAGTCCCGATTCGGTGAGTCCCATAGCCTCCAGGAATTCATTTCTCTCTTCCTGGGTCTCGAGTTCTGATATCTCCTCTTCCATCTTGGCTGAAAGCACATAGACGGCGGATCCCTCTTTTGCCGCAAAATCCCTGACCTTCTGTACGTGGGAATTTGATGCGCCCTCATCCGCAACATCGTCTTCGCTGACGTTCGCCGCATATATAACGGGCTTCGCTGTGAGCAGTGAAAAAGTCTTTATCAATGCTGCCTCATCTTCGTCTGCCGCTTCGTAAGCTGATGCAGGCTTTCCCTCTTCAAGGACTTCCTTTATGCTCCTGAGCACTGCCTCTTCCTTCTGAAGGCTCTTGTCGATCCTGGCCGCCTTAGAAACCTTCGATAACCGTTTGTCCACGGTATCCAGATCCGCCAGGGCCAGTTCTATATTTATGGTCTCGATATCCCTTACGGGATCAACACTTCCGTCCACATGGACCACATTGTCATCTTCAAAACACCTGACCACGTGGACTATGGCATCGGTCTCCCTGATATTTGCCAGGAACTGATTTCCCAGTCCCTCACCCTTTGATGCACCCTTCACAAGACCTGCGATATCCACAAAATCTATGGTGGCATGGGTGACTTTCTTTGAATGATACATCTCTCCCAAAGTGTCCACACGCTTGTCCGGGACCTGTACCACTCCTATATTGGGGTCTATGGTACAGAACGGAAAATTCTCCATGGCTGCCCCTGCCTTTGTGATGGAATTGAACAATGTGCTTTTGCCTACGTTTGGAAGTCCTACGATTCCGAGTTTCATAAATCTCTCCTCTTTTCCTTTATTTTCGGGCTTTTCAGCCCCGTAACATTATGTTACGTAACATTTTCGTAACATTACAAGTGTTCTTTTTGTGAACAATCATAACCTTTCATGAAAACAGACTATGCATATAACCCGAAAAATTTTCCATTTCCTCA
>JAILIO010000203.1 GCA_024695225.1 Lachnospiraceae bacterium | reverse complement strand
TTTTCATTCTGCATCTGTATATGCTGCGCTTTCAGTATCTTCTGCACTCCTTCATGCCGCACATCCATGCGCGATCTGTGCTTTTCATTCTGCATCTGTATATGCTGCGCTTTCAGTATCTCCTGCACGCATCCCAAGCTGTGCGCAATTTACATATCCGTCTGGTCTATGGTCTCCGTGAGAGGTCTCCCGGCTGCCGCCATGGGGAACACCATGTCGTCCTCAAATATGGTGCAGTCTATGAGCACCGGGCCGTCGCACTTAAGGGCTTCGTCAAAGGCCTTCGAAAACTCCTCCTGTGTACCCGCTTTGAATGCCGTGCATCCCAGCCCTTCCGCAACCTTTGTGTAATCCACGCCGCTGCTCAGCACAGTCTGTGAATATCTCTTCCCATAGAAGAGGGTCTGCCACTGCCTCACCATCCCCAGCACGTGATTGTCGATCAGCACGTCTATCACCTTGATACCATATCCTGCTGCCGTGGCCAGTTCGTTCATGTTCATCCTGAAGCATCCGTCACCGGTTATGTTGATCACAGTTCTGTCCGGGCATCCGCACTTGGCGCCGATGGCCGCTCCCAGTCCGTATCCCATGGTCCCAAGGCCTCCTGACGAAAGGAAGGTGCGGGGCTCCGTATACCTGTAATACTGGGCAGCCCACATCTGATGCTGTCCCACATCCGTGACAATAAGCGCGTTCCCGCCGGTCTTTTTGTCTATCTCCTCCATTATGAAGGGACAGGACAGGTTCTTGTGATCGTAGGAAAGAGGATATTTTTCCTTGTACTCTTTTATATGCTCCATCCACTCAGAGTGGTCCATCTGCTCCAGCATGGGGTTCAGCTCGTTCAGAACGGTCTTCAGATCCCCGACTATGGGCCTGTCCACCCTGATGTTCTTATTTATCTCAGCTGCGTCGATGTCTATATGTATCTTCTTTGCGCCCTTGGCAAAAGACTTGGGATTGCCGATGACACGGTCGGAGAACCTGGCGCCCATGGCTATCAGCAGGTCGCACTCCGTCACCCCGAAATTCGAGGTCTTGGTCCCGTGCATGCCGATCATCCCCGTATACCTGTCGCTCCTGCCGTCGAAAACGCCCTTCCCCATCAGGGTGTCGCACACAGGGGCGTCAATAAGTTCCGCAAACTTCCTGACTTCTTCATAAGCCCCGGACAGCACTGCGCCGCCCCCCACATAGACATAGGGGCGTTTGCACGACTTTATCAGCTTCACCGCTTCCTTAAGGTCATCCGGAGTGTATTTATTTATCCGCTCCATGCTCTCCGGAGCCTTCTTTGTGTACTCGCACTTGGCTGCGGTGACATCCTTTGTGATGTCCACCACCACAGGTCCGGGCCTGCCGGATGCGGCTATGCGGAAGGCCTTTCTCAGGGTATCCGCAAGGATGTGTATGTCCTTCACGATATAACCGTGTTTTGTGACCGGCATTGTCACGCCCGCCATATCCACCTCCTGGAAGGAATCCTTTCCAAGAGAGGGCAGATTCACATTGCAGGTGATGGCGACCAGTGGCACTGAATCCATGTAGGCCGTGGCTATCCCCGTCACCAGATTGGTGGACCCGGGACCGCTGGTGGCAAAGCACACCCCGGTCTTTCCGGTGGCCCTTGCGTAGCCGTCTGCCGCGTGGGATGCGCCCTGTTCGTGGCTTGTGAGCACATGCTTTATCTCATCCCCATGCCTGTAAAGTTCATCATAAATATTCAGTATGGTGCCGCCGGGATAACCGAATACGGTATCCACGCCCTGCTCCTTCAAAACTTCTATCACTATCTGCGAACCTGTCAGTACCACGTCATTCTCCTATCACATGTAAATAAAAACCTTTGTCATTAAAGACCTCAAAAACTGATCCGGTATTTTCCACAGGCTTACCTCTGCTCGCCGGACCCAATGTCTCTTGCAGGCTTTACTCGTCCTTTCCGGGCACCCTCAGGACAGCGCCTGTATTTCCGCTGGTGACCAGTTCACGGTATCTTGCAAGGTATCCGGTCATCACCCCGGGATCCCTGGGCTTCCACTCTTTTCTCCTGCTCTCCATCTCCTCGTCGGAAATAAGCACGTCCAGCCGGTTTGCAGGGATGTCCACCCTTATGGTGTCCCCTTCCCTGACAAGGGCGATGGGACCGCCCACTGCGGCTTCAGGGGATACATGACCTATGGATGCGCCCCTGGATGCCCCGGAGAAACGCCCGTCGGTGATGAGGGCGACGGATGATCCGAGCCCCATTCCCGCAATGGCGGATGTGGGACTGAGCATCTCTCTCATGCCGGGACCGCCTTTAGGTCCTTCGTAGCGGATGACCACCACATCGCCTTCCTTTATGGAACCTCCAACGATAGCCTTTATGGCGTCTTCCTCGCAGTCAAAGACCCGGGCAGGGCCTTCATGTACCATCATTTCGGGCACCACTGCGCTTCTCTTCACAACGCCGGTATCAGGTGCCAGATTCCCCTTCAGCACGGCAATGCCGCCGTTCTCCATATAGGGGTTATCTATGGGTCTTATGATCTCGGGATCCATGTTCACCGCATTCTTTATATTTTCACCTACGGTCTGTCCCGTGACCGTCATAAGGTCCGTTGCGATGAGCCCTTTCTTTGAGAGCTCATTCATAACCGCATACACACCTCCCGCTTCCTCCAGTTCCTCCATATAATGAGGGCCTGCAGGGGCCAGATGGCAGAGGTTTGGAGTCCTGTCTGAGATCTCATTTGCCATCTCCATATCGATCTTTATGCCGGCTTCCCGGGCGATGGCGGGCAGATGCAGCATTGTATTTGTGGAGCAGCCAAGGGCCATATCCACTGTGAGGGCATTTACAAATGCCTCCTTTGTCATTATATCCCTGGGGCGTATGTTCTTTTCCACCAGGTCCAGTATCCTGTATCCCGCCTTCTTTGCCAGACGGATCCTGGCGGAATACACCGCAGGGATGGTGCCGTTGCCCTTTAGTCCCATTCCGATGGCTTCTGTCAGGCAGTTCATGGAGTTTGCCGTGTACATGCCAGAACATGAACCGCAGGTGGGGCAGGTCTTTTCCTCGAACTCGGACAGTTCATCCTCGCTTATCTTATTTGCTTCATAGGCTCCCACGGCCTCGAACATGGATGACAGGCTTCTCTTCTGTCCCTTCACATGTCCCGCCAGCATGGGGCCTCCGGATACGAATACTGTGGGTATGTTCACCCTGGCCGCAGCCATCAAAAGCCCCGGCACATTCTTGTCGCAGTTAGGTATCATCACAAGCCCGTCAAACTGGTGGGCAAGAGCCATGCACTCGGTTGAATCTGCGATCAGATCGCGGGTCACCAGGGAGTATTTCATGCCCACATGGCCCATGGCAATGCCGTCACACACCGCTATAGCCGGGAATACCACGGGCATCCCGCCGGCTTCTGCAACGCCGAGTTTAACGGCCTCGGTGATCTTGTCGATATTCATATGTCCGGGAACTATCTCATTATAGGAACTCACGATCCCGATCATAGGCTTTCTGCGCTCTTCCTCGGTAAATCCGAGGGCGTTGAAAAGACTCCTGTGGGGCGCTCTCTGAACGCCGTTTTTTACATTTTCGCTCTTCATCTCTCCACCTCTTTCACCAGGGCATCACCCATGCCGGAACATGTGACGCGCTCACATCCCTCAGACATGATATCCCCTGTCCTTATTCCCTTATCAAGGACTGCCTTTACAGCGTTCTCAACAGCATCCGCCTCCGTATCCAGGTCAAATGAGTACCTGAGCATCATAGCCATCGACAGGACGGTAGCCATTGGATTTGCCACGTTCTTGCCCGCGATGTCAGGGGCCGAACCGTGGCTGGGCTCGTACACGCCAAATCTGGTTTCGTTTAGTGACGCGGAGGGGAGCATCCCAATGGAACCTGTCAGCATACTGGCTTCATCCGACAGGATATCCCCAAACATGTTCTCGGTCAGCACCACATCAAACTGTGCGGGATCTCTCACAAGCTGCATGGCGCAGTTGTCCACCAGCATGTGTTCCAGGGTGACTTCGGGGTAATCCTTTGCCACCTCATCCACCACTGCTCTCCAGAGCCTTGATGAATCCAGCACATTTGCCTTGTCCACGCTGGTCACTTTATTCCTTCTCTTCTTTGCAGTCTCAAAAGCTTTTATGGCGATGCGCCTGATCTCTGCATCGCTGTATGTCAGGGTGTCGGTGGCCATCCTGATACCGCCTTCATTTACGGTCTTCCGCTCACCGAAATAAAGTCCCCCTGTCAGTTCTCTCATGATCAGCAGATCGAACCCTTTTCCCGCTATGTCCTGTCTGAGAGGGCATGCGGCGGAAAGAGAGTCATAGAGCCATGCGGGCCTCAGATTTGCAAAAAGTCCCAGGGCCTTTCTGATGCCCAAAAGCCCTGCCTCCGGTCTCTTTTCAGGGGGCAGTTTATACCAGGGGGATACCGCAGCATCGCCTCCGATGGACCCCATCAGCACGGCGTCCTGCTCCTTTGCCGAAGCTATGGCTTCCTTTGTGAGAGGCTCTCCGTATTTATCTATGGAACATCCCCCCATCATTATGTCTGTGTATACGGCGCTGTGCCCGTATTTCCCAAGTACAGCGTCTAAAACCCGTACCGTCTGCTCCACGATCTCCGGGCCTATCCCGTCTCCTCTTATCAGTCCGATCCTGAGATCCATCTGTATCACTCCTTTCAGGATGCTGCCTTGTTCTCTCCGGGCTTCTCAACCTGGACAATGGCGCTCTTCTGCATGGGTATGCGGCAGTTCTTGTTGCTTCCGAACTCAACTATGACCGTATCGTCGGAAATGCTCTTTACAACGCCGTAAAAACCGCTGGTGGTCAGGACCGCATCCCCTTCCTCAAGGGCTGAAAGCATGGCAGAAAGCCTCTTCTGCTCTTTTTTCTGGGGCCTGATCATCACGAAATACATAAATCCCACTATGACTACGAAATATACTATTAGTATGAGGGAACCTCCCGTCCCTCCCATGGCTCCGCCGGCATTCAACAACATAGTATTCATTTATCTACCTCCTGTTTACTTAGCAGGGATCCGCATGTCCTGCTGTTACTCTGCAGGATCCCGCATATCCGCGTGTCCCGCTGTTACTCTGCAGGATCCCGCATATCCGCGCGTCCTGCCGCTACTCTGCAGGATCCCGCATATCCGCGTGTCCCGCCGTTACTCTGCAGGATCCCGCATATCCGGCGTGTCCTGCTGTATCAACATAATATATCGTTTAAAAAAACAACATGAAACAGATATTATCACAAGCCTGCATATACAGGCAAGATTTTTAAGCCGGTCCCTTCAAACCTTCAAGGGTTTCCTTCATAAAACTCTCGTATCTGTCTTCCTCTATCGCTTTTCTGATCTCAGACATGAGCCTGTTGTAAAAATAAAGATTATGAAGTGCGCATAACCTCATACCCAGCATCTCCCTTGCCACGAAGAGATGCCTTATGTATGCCCGTGAATACCGTCTGCAGACAGGACAGTCGCAGCCTTCTTCCAGCGGAGACATGTCTTTTGTGAACCTGGCGTTGTGGATATTTATCTTTCCTTTAAATGTATACACGTGGCCATGCCTGCCATTCCTGCAGGGGTACACGCAGTCAAAGAAATCGACTCCTCGGTACACGGCTTCCAGTATGTTTTCGGGGGTTCCGACCCCCATCAGATACACCGGCTTGTTTTCCGGGAGATGAGGCACCACATGGTCCAGCACATCGTACATCTGCTCTGCAGTCTCTCCCACAGCCAGACCGCCCACAGCGTAACCGTCCAGATCCAGTTCAGATATCCTGTCCGCGTTATCCATCCGGATATCGTTAAAGACAGCGCCCTGATTTATGCCAAATAAAAGCTGATCCCTGTTCACGGTATCAGGCATCTCCTTCAGGCGTTTCATCTCATCCCTGCATCTGATGAGCCATCTTTCGGTCCTGGCCACAGACTCCTTCACATACCCGTACTCGGACATGGAATTTGGACATTCATCGAAAGCCATGGCTATGGTGGAGCCCAGATTGGACTGTATCCTCATGCTCTCTTCAGGCCCCATGAATATCAGAGCCCCGTCCACATGGGATCTGAAGGTGACGCCTTCTTCTTTTATATTTCTGAGTTTTGAAAGAGAAAAGACCTGGAATCCTCCGGAATCCGTGAGCACAGGACCTTTCCAGTCCATAAGGCGCCTTATCCCGCCCAGCTCACGCACCGTCTCGTCCCCGGTCCTCACATGCATGTGATATGTATTGCAAAGAGCCACCTGGGTGCCTATCTCCTCGAGATCTGCGGATGAGATCCCGCCCTTTATGGCGCCTGCGGTGGCCACATTCATGAAGAGAGGGGTTTCCACAGTTCCATGGGCCGTGGCAAAATGAGCCCTCTTCGCCATACCGTTCTTTTTTATAACTTTATATGAAGCTGAACTGTCCATCAGAGATATTTGTCCCAGAATTCTTCCAGAGTAAGTTTTTCTTCGTACATCACCTTTGCAGCATCTGCGCCCACATAGCGGAAGTGCCAGGGTTCGTATTCGATGCTGGTGATGTGCTCCCTTCCCTTGGGATACCTTAAAATAAACCCGTACTTCCAGGAGTTTTCCGCAAGCCATTTGCCTTCGGGGGTATCCTCGAAGCCTTCGTTCAGAGACCTGTAGGTGGGACTGATTATATCAAGAGCAAGTCCTATCTCATGTTCGCTGGCGCCGGGCACCGTGACCGCCTGAGATGCTTTCTTGTAGGCGTCTATGTAGGACATGCCGACTGCCATGTAATTCTTTATCTTCCTGCCAAAGAGCATCTCCTGCCTGTCGTTCTCCCTGTAGGGGGAAGCTATCACCAGTTTCAGGCCGTCTTCCGAAGCCGCAGAAACCATTTCCTTTATGTCGGGGATGATCCTCTCATCGCATCTCTGCCATCCGTTAAGGGTTCCCAGAGTCACCTCGTAGCCATCGGGAATGGGATGCTGCTTATTTACCAGGATCAGTTTCCAATCGCCTGAAGAGAATTCCTTGCCATTATTTATCACATTTGAGGAAGCCGTATCCCCGCTGCCACGATTCCCAAGGTTGCTCAGGAAATCCTCATCCTCGGTCCAAACTCCTGTGTCGGGAATGGCTGCTGCATCAGCGTGTGCTTTCATTTCTTCCGCCCCCGCAGCATCGGTAAAGCTCAGACTTAAGGAAAAAACGAGAACGGAAAAAGCAATGGCGAGAAAACGTTTCGAATTTCTTGAAAAATAGCGCACAAGTCTGTAGGCAATCAGCGGGAAGCTCAAGACAAAGGCCGCCAGATGGCGCATCCCGTGCTTCTTCACAAACTGCTTGTAAACAGAAAGGAGTTTTTCCTCAAAACTGTAATTCAAATTCTCCGGTCCTCATGCTGTGCATCCAAAAACAAATAATCCTACATATTGTGCACGACAAGATATTTTATCACGTTCTCAGCCCCTTTGGAAGATGGTTTTTGATAATATTTCCTTTTTTTGAGCCCCATCCCATGGAAAATCCCCTGAAGCACATGAGGGTCATGCCGTCATTTCCCTTTTCAACTCCCCGGACCACATCTCCGTGGAGAAAAGCCCTTGCCTCATCCGGGTTCATCTCATACGATCTGAGAGTATCGCCGGGCCTCAAAAACATTGCAAGGGAATGGGACAGGTTATATCTCCCGTATTTATCGACATCGACCAGGGGAAGTCCCTCTCTCTGAACCCTGAGGCCCTTTAACATTCCGGCCCCCACAGGAGACAGATACACATGGTTTCCTTTTTGACTGCATACGATCCTCCCCCGGGGCAGTGGTTTTGCCAGGTTTTCATTTATCAGATCCAGGGTTTTCCTGATGACCGCAGGATCGCCCTCAGACCCTTCATGTGGGATATAGGGTTCAAAGGACTTCTCCCTCTCTCCTTTCTCCCGAAACTCAAAGGCCGCAAAATACTGTCCCTCGCCTCTTTGCCTGTGAGGCATGATCCTGCCCTCTCCAACCAGTTCAAGTTCTGTTGCAGATGACAGCCAAAGGGCCTGTTCCTCGTCTTCTTCCCGTTCGTATGTGCAGGTGGAATACACCAGTCTCCCCCCGGGTTTAAGCGCTTTCACCGCCTGCTCCAGAATGGCTCTCTGCCTTTCTGCGCACATGCGTACATTGTCCACACTCCATTCCCCCATGGCTTCCGGATTTTTTCTGAACATCCCTTCCCCGGAGCAGGGGGCATCCACCAGCACCCTGTCAAAGAATCCCGGAAACCCGGGGCAGACCTCATCGGGCCCTGCGTTCAGCACGCAGGCGTTCCATATCCCCATGCGCTCGATATTCTGAGCGAGAACCTTTGCCCTTGCAGGCACAGGCTCCGCAGATACAAGGAGTCCTTCTCCCCTGAGCCTCATGGCTGTCTGTACGCTCTTCCCCCCGGGGGCTGCGCACAGATCCAGCACCCTCATCCCGGGCCTCACATCCAGTTCAGGCACCACCCTCATGGCGCTTGCTTCCTGGATATAATATGCCCCCGCCATATGCAGGGGATCCAGCCCCGGTCTCTCCCCTTCTCCTATGTACCACGCCTCATCTTCCCAGGTCACGGCCTCCGGATCCTCAAGCACAAATGAAGGCGAAAACCCCTCGGGCTTTCTCAGTGTGTTGATCTTAAGCGACCTTACAGGAGGATCGCTGTAGGACGAAAGGAAATCAGGGTATTCATCGCCTAAAAGTTCCCGCATCCTTTCGGGAAATCCTTCAGGGAAAGCCGGAAAATGATCGGGTCCGCAGGGCTGCATGTCCCCCTGTTTTGTCCCGGGTGTTATGCCGTCCATATCATTTTCCCACCTCTTCCCTCATCTTCATGAAACAAAGCTGTTGATAATAACCGGCGTTTTCGTCCGAAACCCACTCCGGTACCTTCCCGCCATAGACTTCCCGCACCATGCGTTTCATCCAGGTATCCATGGGACATTCATCCATTCTGTGCATGCCGTAGAGGAGGACGCAGGACTTCACCTTGGGGCCCACGCCCTTTATCTCGTCAAGGTCCTTATTTCCGCAGATGTCCCTGTTTCCATCAGTGTCATGGCTCCCGGGAATGTCCCTGCTCCCGTTGATTTCCCTGTTTCCGGCCATATCCTTGTCACTGTTGATGTCTTCATTTCCTTCAGCGCACTTATTTCCGCAGATGTCCCTGTTCCCGTTCAGGTACCAGCGGGCTGCGCACTTCAGGTACTCGTCCCTGTAGCCCAGCCCCATGTCGCTCAGATCCATCTCCATGATCTCCTCGGGACGCGGGAAATGGACCTTGCCGCCGCAAAGCCTGTCTATGCTTTTCTTTATCCTTGGGATATTGTTATTCTGACTGATGAGGAAGCTGATGAGAGCTTCCCAGAAATCCTGCCTCAGTATCCTGACTCCGGGGTTTGACTCAAGAGCGCTGTCCAGGAACGGATCGCCGTAGGCACGGGCCTTTACATCCAGAGCTTTGTAATCCGTGTCCATGTCCAGATAGGAATGCCATATCTCCCGGTATTCCTCTTCGTCGCAGGAAAGGTCAAAGCATCCATCAACTTCTCTTATATGTAAAATCCTGTCGAATGCCGGTATCTCAAACCCGGACTCTCCGGTTTCCTTCCATCTGAAACACTGCCCGGAAAAAGCGATGGCCCGAAGGTCCAAGTGTTCACATTCAACCCGCATATCTCTCTCTTACAAGCCTTTTGAACACATCCCCTCTCTCGGCAAAATTCTTGAAGTGAGTGTAGGACGCGGCTCCGGGGGACATGACCACGCTCAGCCCCTCAGGAGTGATCTCAGAAGCCGTTTCCACCGCATGTTCCAGATCCGGCACTCTGGTGCAATGACCCTTGAGTTCCGGGAATATCCGCTCCCCGGTCTCATATGCGCAGATCACATTCAGTTCCTTGGGCCAGGAATTCAAAAATGACACAAGAGGAGAGTAATCTATCCCCCTGTCCATACCGCCTATGATCAGGGTTCCCAGATCCGGAACCGCCTGCACTGCGGCGATCACTGACTCATTTATGGTGGAGATGGAATCGTCATACCATTTGTGACCGCCGAACTCCCCTGCGGTCTCCAGCCTGTGTTCAAGCCCGGTAAATTCGGACAGGCTCTCATTTACCTTACCGAGATTTGCGTTCAGTATGGCGCAGATAGTCCTGGCCGCAGCGGCATTCAAGCGGTTGTGCTCGCCCAAAAGCTTCATCTCCCCTTTGAACTGGCTCGAATGTATGTAAACTATGGTGGTGCCGTGGGTCATATCCCTCACAGGGGCGTCGGGACCCACTATCAGTATGTCGTCTATCTTTTGTTTTCTGTAGATATTTCTCTTTGCATCGAAATATTTTTCTCTGGTGCCGTAATAGTCCAGATGCTCCTCGTACAGATTTGTTATCAGGGAAATATGGGGCGCAACGGTGATATTCATCAGCTGATGACAGGAAAGTTCGAAGACCACTATGGTGTCATCGTCCACAGCGTCGAACATGTCCAGGCAGGGAACCCCTATGTTGCCCGCAAGCACCGTCTTTTTCCCGGCAGCCTTCAGAGCCTCGTATGTCATCCCGGACACGGTGCTCTTCCCCTTTGTCCCGGTGATGCCCACGGTCTGGTCCCTGAACACCTGCAGGAAGAGATCTGTCTGGCTGGTCAGCCCCGGGAATGTTTCCAGATACGGAATACCCGGGCTTTTGAATACCACGTCGTAGCCCGAGAATCTCTCCTCGTCATAGTCCCCTTCGTATATGGCTATCTCCGCAGGCTGTGTGTGTGTCCTGAGAAAATTCTCAGTGGACCGGCCTTCCATGCCATAGCCCCAGATCAGTACTTTCTTTCCGGAATAAATATCATTGAAATCCCGCTTCATGAAGTTTCTCCCTCAATGCCTCAGCAAAATGCCAGGGCACATTATTCTCATCATTCCAGTCTCTCATAGCCGCCTTCATGTCGCCGGCCTGAGGGAGGGGATTCTGCAGTATCAGGATAGGCGTTTCCTCGTAAGAGCACGCATTAACCGCAAGCGCCACCTCATCCCTTGTTCCGACACACTCAAAGGGCTTATTCCTGTCAAGCCCCGTCAGAGCGCGGTAATTCCCGTTAAGCGATTCCTTGTTCAAGAGGTCTTCCCCGAAGATATCGGTCAGTTCCTCTTTTGAAAGAAACGGTGATAATATAATATACACAAAAAGACATTTTGAACAGTCGCAACACCAAATGCCTTTTTTGGAGCCCCTGTTACAGCTCCTGAAGACCTTGTGATACTGCTTATATTTTGCAAACAGTCCGGCTATCTGTATTTCCAGAAGCGGTCTCAGAAGAGAGAAATAAAGGATTCCCGGGTCACAGATCATGGAGCCTATATAGGTCATGAAATCCTCTTCAAACTCATAACTCTTAGAATACTGATGATTCACGGTGCTTCCAGCCACCGTAGGCTCGTTTGCGGAACTCTCATTGGAAAGAGCGATGTATCTGAGCCCGTTCATGTAGGCTGCAATGTAGGAAGAAAACGCCACTATGGCCGAGAAAGGAGTGTGCCCGTTCAGGAATCCGTCCTTATTGAGCTTGATCATGCGGGGATCCAGTGTTCTGGACGCCCCGATCCTGCCCTTCTCTGCTCCGAATACATCGATGGTGGCTTTAGCTGCCTCTGTGGCGTTCACGGTATATGTGGTCACGTCCTCATTTGCGCCCCTCAGGATCTCGAGGCTCACGGCAGAATCCTTGCCACCGCCAATGGGGACCAGTGTGCCGCTGTAATCCCCCATATCCCGGGGCAGCCAAACATCCCCCGTGCCGGAGGTGTGTATGGTCATAAAGTCTTCCGGATCCGCCTCTATCCCGTTTTTATAGAAGAATTCACCCAATCCTCTGATGTACAGTTTCTTCCACCAGAGAGCCTGATCCTCCGACAGATCTCCGCACTTTATGTATACATTCGGAGAGCAGGTGATCTTCCAGTAACTCACAAGTTCAGTCATCCCCAGGGAAAAGACCAGCCTGTCCAGTATGACCCTGTCAAATACGCGCCTGGACACCGGGATCTTCCACTCCGGAGTAAAGTCCGACAGCCCTTCGATCTCAAATGAAAAACTTATGTACAGCGTGCCTTCCCTTATCTCATGGGTATAACCCTTATAAATAAAGTTTCTGTATTTATCTCTGAGTTCCCCGTACTCCATCAGTAATGCCTCACGACTTCAAATCTTTCCAATATGATATCTTTTGCGTCTGAAGGGATCCCCGCCTTCTGCATGGCTATGGAGATCTGATCTTCCACAGTATCCACCCCTTCCAGATCAGGCAGCAGCAGCCCTCTCCTGAGACCCTTTGTGACTATCACCCCGTATCTGCGGGGGTCCAGTTCATCAGGGGAAGAGATCTGTTCAGGATCTCCAAGTACATCAACGTTTATCTCAAGTTCCTCCAGTTCATCCGGTCTGATGCTCTCAAACCTTGGATCCCTGGTGGATGCAGACACTGCGTTCGAGATGATCTCAGAGGCCACGGAATCCGTGCAGGGATAAATGGTGCCGATACAGCCTCTCAGCATTCCTCTCTTATGTATGGACACGAAGGCACCGGCTCTTCGACCGGTCATATCCTCCGGCAGGTCTCCGGGCACAGGCAGGATCTCTCCCGTCCTCACATAACTGTTTATAATAGCCCTTGCCAGCCTGACATAAGCGTCTTCAGCCATAATGCCTCTCTCTCTTCGGACATCTGAATTCACAAACTCCGTATCCAACTCCAAAGGGTCCCTCGTATGAGAGTTTCTCTGCTTCCACTTCCTGGCCGTCAAAGGTTCCACCCATTATCGTGAAGGATCTGTGGCCGCACTCTGCCGCCTCCTCGAGAAGTTTCTCATCAAATCCCGTAAGTTCCGAAAACGCCCCTCTCCCCATGACATCCATTATCTTATTGTCATACACAGGTCCCTGTTCGTTAAACCCGTAAGGGCCGTCAAACATAAGGCGGTGGGAAAGATCGCCGCTTGCGATGAACACAGCTTTCCTGTCCAGGGCTTCGATGGCTTTTTCTATCAGCACACCAAACCTGTAGTGCTGCTGCAGGGACAATCCTGACAGTCCTATCCTGACAACCTTGTAGTCAGGTTTCCTTCCTGCTTTTCTGTAGGCTTCCCTGAGAAACCAGAGGGGGATCAGTGTACCGTGATCTAAACTTTTATCCCTCTCCCCGTCAGGTCCGGCGGGAAACCGTTCCTCTTCGCAGAGACCGGATATCTGTTTCACCAGTTCTTCGTCGTAAAGGGCCTCCACTGCGGCGCCCGGGGCCCTGAAACGGCCCATATCCCCGTAGGCACTGCTCCCGGGGGATATATGGAAATAATCCCTGAACATAGTTGCATGAGGGCTTGTGATCACCACTGTTTCAGGCGACAGCTTCTCTATGTCCGAAGCAACTTTCCTGTATGAATCAATGGTGTCCTGAATCCCTCTCTCCTCGCCCCTGCCTACATCAGGCAGTATAAGAGGCGGATGCGGGACCATTGTCCCAAATATCACAGACATTCTGTATCCTCCGATCTGCAGGGATCATTCCCTGTATGTTATCTGTTATTTACAGCTGACCGTTTGTCTTCCGGTATGTATCCTGTCTCTCCAACCGGTCATTTCCTGTCCGGATCACACCTGTCCGGAAGCTCCTTTCCGATTCCGATCCGGTCTGTCCTGCCAAATATTTCCGGTCCTTATCCCATCTGTACATCCGGGTCTTCCCGATCTCTGTCACTCCACATACTCCACATCAGATATTTCCCGTAAACACATGATCCAGGTACTTCCCTGCGATATCAGCCATCCTGAGCACCGTATCCACCGGAGTGGCTGCCCTGTCATTCATCCTGTAACGCGGGAAAAACCTGGTCACATGGAGGGGGATGGACCGGTCAACAGACGAAATATATTCAGCCTCCCGTTCCATCATATCTTCATCGTCATTCACCCCCGGCACAATGAGGGTTGTGAGTTCCAGATGCACTCCCCCGGCAGCAAAGATCTCTATAAATTTTAAAACACTGCCAAGATCTCCTCCGATCCTTCTGTAGCCTTCTTCGGAAAAAACCTTCAGGTCTATATTTGCGGCGTCCGTAAATGGAAGAACCTTCTTTGCGATACCGGGATTCACACAGCCGTTTGACACCAGCACATTCACAAGCCCTTTTTCATGGGCAAGGGCTCCGGTCTCAGCCACATATTCCCAGCATACAAGAGGTTCATTATATGTATACGCTATCCCCACGTTTCCGCGGCTTTTAAGGTCAAGTGCCATATCCACCGCAGCCTCCGGCGAGATAAAACGGGCACCGGGAAATGATCCGGTCTGTGATATCTCATGGTTCTGACACCAGGGGCACTTTAAATTGCATCCAAAGGACCCAAGTGACAGCACATAACTCCCGGGCATAAACATGGAGAGAGGCTTTTTCTCTATAGGATCCAGGGCGCAGGATGTTATCATGCCAAAATTCCGGGGCACGGTGCGTCCCCCATCTCCTGTCCTGGCTCTGCATGTCCCCTCACCGCCGTTATCCGGAGCACAGCCCCTGAAGCAGACATCACATTCGCATTTCATATGTACATAATACTTTTGCAAAAACTTTCCGTCAAGAAAGCGGGGACATCTGCCCCCGCCTTCCGAAAAATCTTTAATATATATGTCAGACTATGCCCTGAGCTTCCATTGCCTCAGCAACCTTCTTGAAGCCTGCGATATTTGCGCCTGCCACATAGTTGCCTTCCATGCCGTATTCCTTTGCAGCCTCGTCACAGTTCTTGAAGATGCCCTTCATTATGTTCTGAAGTTTTCCATCCACTTCTTCAAAGCTCCATGAAAGCCTCTCGCTGTTCTGGCTCATCTCAAGAGCTGAGGTTGCGACACCGCCTGCATTGGAGGCTTTGCCGGGTGTGAAATAAATGCCGTTGTCCAGGAAGAACTTTGTTGCTTCAAGAGTTGTAGGCATATTTGCGCCCTCGCATACAGCTATGCAGCCGTTTTCTTTGAGAGCCTTTGCCTCGTCGATGCCAAGTTCGTTCTGGGTGGCGCAGGGAAGAGCGATATCACACTTCACAGAATACACTCCCTTGCCTTCATGATACTCTGCGCTCTTTCTGGCTGCTGCATATTCCGTAAGCCTTGCCCTCTTCACTTCCTTGACTTCCTTGAGGACAGACACATCTATTCCCTCGGGATCATAGATCCAGCCAGATGAATCACAGCAGGTCACAACGTTTGCTCCCAGCTGCTGTGCCTTCTGTATGGCGTATGTGGCCACGTTTCCTGCTCCGGAGACCACCACAGTCTTTCCTTCAAAGCTGTTTCCATGGCTCTTCAGCATCTCTTCAGCAAAATATACAAGGCCATATCCCGTGGCTTCGGTTCTCGCAAGAGATCCGCCGAAGGTCAGTCCCTTTCCTGTGAGAACGCCTTCGTAAAGGCCTGTGATCCTCTTGTACTGTCCGTAGAGATATCCGATCTCACGGCCGCCGACGCCTATATCACCTGCAGGTACATCAGTGTCTGCGCCGATATGACGATACAGTTCTGTCATAAAGCTCTGGCAGAACTTCATAACTTCATTGTCGCTCTTTCCCTTGGGATCGAAATCGGAACCGCCCTTGCCGCCGCCGATGGGAAGGCCTGTAAGGCTGTTCTTGAAGCACTGTTCAAAACCGAGGAACTTGATGATACCCAGATTCACGGAGGGATGGAAACGAAGGCCTCCCTTGTAAGGACCGATGGCACTGTTGAACTGTACCCTGAACCCGTTGTTCACCTGAACCTGACCCTTGTCGTCAACCCAGGGAACCCTGAACATGACAACCCTCTCAGGTGTGGTGAGCCTTTCAAGAAGAGCGGATTTCTTATACTTCTCTTCGTTCTTTGAGATCACGCTCTCAAGGCTTTCCAGAACTTCCTTGACTGCCTGATGGAATTCAGGCTGTGCGGGATTCTGTTTCACAACTCTCTCGTATACTTCTTGTGTGTAAGACATTTGTTACTCCCTCCGTATCGTTTATACTACAGTTGACTTTATCCTGCTGACCGGGCCGTTTACGGTGTGCCTGTGTCATACTTACACCCGTCCAATGGCTCACGATAAAAAGTCATAATTTGACTTTTTTTCACCAGCAAAAAGATTATAAAATGTCTTTTTTGTATCTACAAGTGGGATTTTTACTCATTTTAGATTGTATACAAGGATACGATAATAAATATCCTACAGATAATACAATTATTCAATGTAGGAATTCTGATTTGATGAACGCGCTGGAGCCCTTGTATTCTACCTCTGTCCAACCGTCAGATCTCTGCTGTATCACCTTGAAGGAATCTCCCTGATATGCAGAACCCAGTTTTGTGGAATCAGTGCTGGCTGCGGACCTTATGCTGACAGCTTCGCTTACGCTGAGGGTTGTGCCGGCAGAAGCGCCGTTTGCTGCAGAAGACGCAGTCGTAGTGCTATTGCCGCCCGTATTCTCTGTGTTCTGTGCCGTCTGGGTATTCTGGGTCTCAGGCTCCACATCTTCAAGCAGATCCGACCTGATATACGCAGTGGAACCGTTGTATTCGATCTCAGTCCACCCGTTCTCTTTTCTGTTCTTCACCACAAACTCTTCCCCTGCCTGAGCCTGTCCTAATTTATCCGCATTCTCGGAATCAGAGGATCTGACATTCACCTTGGTTATGGTCTTTGCTTTGGAAACTGTTCCCACCGGAGTCGTGGCAACGATCCCCTGGGAAGCGTCTGCACCGGTAACGCCGTCATTTCTGCCGTCTGCGGAAATGCTCTCAGACGAATTGGCCTCAAACTCAGCCACGCTCTGGGTTCCCTCCATGGCTGCCAGCTCTTCGCCCACGGAATTGTCTATATCCTGTGTCAGCTGCACCAGGAAAGCCGCCAGATCAGGATCTTTTGAAAGCATGTCGTTATATGACACGGAAACCTTGTTGTTCAGATCCACCACGTCGCTCTGGAGAGACACCTCTCTGATGTAGTTTGTGATATTTTCTTCCTGCTCGTCCTCATTTATGTAGAGAGTTCCGTCCTCCCCTGTACAGATATATCTCACCTGCATGCCGGGGAGAGCCTGATCATAATCCTTGAACTTGACTTCCGAATAGACATAGGCGATGTAAGAATTTGCCACTGGTCCAACCTTTGTATATACATCGATATTGTCATAGCCCTCGATGTACTCCGACATCTTCTGGAGTCTCAGTTTCTCGGTCTCGCTGACATTGCTGTTTATCTTCTCGATATCTTCCATATCGCCGGATGCCATGGCGTCGTAGTACTTTTCTATCAATGAATTCACCGAGGGGTAGGCATTCTTCATAAGCTGTACCTCCGGCACATCCACCAGAAGGCTTGCGGTCCCTGACTCCGCTGCAGTGCCCTCGGAGATGGCGGAAACCTTGTCGGAGCCACTCTTCCTGCCGGACACATTCACAGCGATCAGCGCGATGATAAATAAGCACAAACCGGCTGCGATAGGCACAGCGATCCTCCGGTTATCCCAAAATATTTTAGGGAAATCGGACATTATCTTCTTAAGATATTCTGTAAGATTATTATTTGACGTATTCATAAATACCAAACCCTTTATAATGTTTTCCAGTTTTTGCATCCGACAGGAATCGAACCTGCATTAAAGGCG
>JAILIO010000145.1 GCA_024695225.1 Lachnospiraceae bacterium | reverse complement strand
ATTTCCACAAATCTGAACCTGGACGATCTGAGGGACAGATACGGGGACAGGATATTTTCCCGGATAATGAGCAATTACGAGATCTTTTTGATGACGGGACCGGATATCCGGATGGTGGACAAGCGCCGCCGGATGAAGAATGCTGCAGGTCCCCGCTGACATACTTAAGACCGGATACGTATGTATCTTCGGTGGCGGAAACTGTTCCGGGATGGTATGATCGACCCGGAGCGGAGGCTGTAAAGGGACAGGCTGAATTTTACAGGAGGAGTGTTTTTATGGAAATGCAGAAACGGGAAAAGGGGATCATGCTGGATACGGTGCCCGTGGGACCTCTTGGGTTGATACCCATGGAAAGCTGCCGCACTTTGGGAGACAAGGTGGATTTTTACCTCGTGAAGTGGAGGGCAGAAAGGGAAAGTGAGCACAAGGACAACATAGTATTTCACGGTTACGAAAAGAGTACATACCTCCTGAAAGCCGATGTGCCCAGATTTGGCACAGGCGAGGCAAAGGGCATCATACCCGATTCCGTCAGGGGTCTGGACATATTTATCATGACTGATGTCACCAATTATTCCCTCACCTACAGGATATTCGGCCAGACAAATCACAAATCTCCCGACGATCACTATCAGGATCTTAAGAGGGTGATAGCTGCCATTGAGGGCAAGGCCCGCAGGATAACAGTTATAATGCCTTTCCTGTACGAGAGCCGCCAGCACAGGAGAAACGGAAGGGAATCCCTGGACTGCGCCATAGCCCTGCAGGAACTCACCGCCATGGGTGTGGATAATATAATAACCTTCGATGCCCACGATCCCCGTGTGCAGAACGCCATACCACTGAATGGCTTTGACACGGTACAGCCTGTTTACCAGTTTATAAAAGCCCTGCTAAGGCATGTGAAGGGACTCACCCTGGATGCGGAACATATGATGATAGTAAGCCCTGATGAGGGCGGTATGAGCAGGGCTGTTTACGCTGCCAACGTGCTGAGCCTGGACATGGGAATGTTCTACAAGAGAAGGGATTACACCAGGCTTGTGAACGGCAGGAATCCCATTGTGGCTCACGAATTTCTGGGGACGGATGTCACCGGGAAGGACATCATAGTGATCGACGATATGCTGAGCTCCGGCGACAGCATACTTGAAGTGGCCACTGCCCTCAAAAAGAGAGGCGCCGGCAAGATCTTCGTATTTGCAACCTTCGGCCTGTTCACCAGCGGTCTCGAGAAGATCGACAAGGCGTACAAGGAAGGTACCCTTCACAGGATACTGACCACAAACCTCATTTATCAGACCCCGGAGCTGTTGTCCAGGGATTGGTACATAAGCTGTGACCTCAGCAAATATGTGGCTTATCTTATAGATACACTGAACCACGATGCTTCGATAAGCGATCTCTTAAACCCTGCCGAGAGGATACAGAATGTTGTGAATCGCTACAAAAACGGCGAGGTTGTCTGATGAATGTAAAAAAGATAACCACCGCTGCCGCCATCGCAGCTATCTACACCGTGCTCACCCTGCTTGCAAATGCGCTTGGCCTCGCAAACGGTGATATCCAGGTCAGGTTCTCTGAGGCCCTGACCGTTCTTCCCTGCGTCACCGCATCGGCGGTGCCGGGTCTGGCCGTGGGATGTCTCCTGTCAAACATCCTGACAGGATGTGCACTGCCGGATATTATATTCGGCACGCTGGCAACCCTCCTGGGAGCCCTGGGCACTTACGCCATAAGGAAACACGAGAAACTGTCATGGCTTCCGCCTGTCCTGGCAAATGCCCTGATCATTCCCTTTGTGCTGAGATATGCCTACGGGATAGAAGAACCTCCCATGTGGGTGTTCTTCTTCACCGTTGGGGCGGGGGAACTGATATCCTGCGGGATACTGGGGATGCTCCTTCTGAGATCCTTAAAGAAGACAAATGCACTTAATCTGTTAAAGGATGACAGCGAGGTTTAAACCTCCAAAGTCTTGTCAGGGTTTATTTGTGTAAGTGATATAGATATTTCCCGAATCCGTGAGAACACTATCCGCAGTGCTCTTTGAGATCTTCGCCAGTGTCCCTCCTCCGGGGGACAGGATCAGATAAGCCGGATCCAAGAGCACCACTTCTGATTCGTTGAAACCGGTGAGCAGCACTGCGCCGCCCCTTGTAAGGGCCAGAACCGGGTAGTCCTTGTCCAGATAGTAAAGCATCGTATTCATGGAACAGCCCGTAAGATTCAGCACTCTTTCGTCGGTAAGGTTCTTTTTAAGCACCTCGTAGGGGGTGCTTCCTTTATTTGTCATGGCAGCGGAATTCACCGGTGTCCCCGCATAACTCAGCATCACGTCCAGTACAGCGTTCAGGGATCCATCGGTGTCAGTCTCCTCAAGAGCTTTTATTTTCATGATCTGGTTGCGGGAACTGAGAAGGGTCTTTTCCCAGATATATCCTCCGTCGTCGGCAATCACGTTTCCGGCTATGGATACAGCTTTGTTCACAGCTGCAGCCTCCTCGGCGTACATGCTGTCCAAACCTTTGAGACCGTACACCCTGAAGCGGGAAATGCTTTCCTCATCCGACAGTTCAATGTATCGGTTCCCTTCGAACAGCACCTGCTTGGGGGACATTTTCTTTATGGTGCCGGAGTCTATGCCTGAAGGCAGTATCAGTTCCGCTATGGTCTCATAAACATCTATGGCGATAAATGTGAGGGGAGAAATGGTTATCTCCTCCGAGGTGGACATGATCTGATCCGGCAGGGCGTCTGCGTATTCGGGGGTAGCATGGGAGGATGTGTCCGGGCTGCCGCCTCCGGAAACCGTCTCTTCCCGGGAAAGGTCTGCGGGGGAGCTGTCCCCTTCAGGAGATCCGCCCTCTCCGGTTTTTGTCACCCTGGTCAGTTCTATCCTGTCTTCCCGGATATCCGCCGCAGTCACATAGAAACCTTCTTTTTCATAGGTCATGAGGGTCTTTTCGTTTGAATCCACTATCAGGATGCGGTACATTGGGAAGATCTGCCCTTCGTAGGTTGTGAGTACAATGTCGCTGTTGTGTGCCAGTCCGTAGACCAGGTTCTCTCCCATAAAGCCCAGAGGCAGTATCCGGTCTCCCGGGGGAGCGTCGATGGAGTCGCTTCTTCCGGAACCGAAATTCATGGTGTTCAGCTTTGTGGAATCGTATATGCCCGCATTTTGCCATACCAGCATCAGGTTTGAGGCGGAGACTCCGTAATTGTTGTCCCTGAGGCCTGTGACCGTCACCGAATCGGTCATGCTGCGAAGATCCACGGCGTGGACCACACCGTCCATGTAAAAATAAAATACTTCCCTTGAATTCAGGTATGACAGCGTCATTATGTCTGAAGATATGGCTTCGTATGGACGGTCGCTCTTTATGAAGGCGATCTCCGATACAGTGTTTGTGGAAGGGCTGTATTCGTAAAGGGCAATGCCGCATTCTCCCTCGTGAAGACCTCTGTTCATATAGCCGTAAACCGCAAAACGGGCGCCGCCGGATTCGTCCACGGACAGGATCTTTATGTCGTGATCGGGACACATGCAGCGCTTATCCGCCATATCTCCGTTCCTGAAACTGAAGATCTCGCTTAAAGAGTTGCCGGAGGAAGCCACTAAATAAAGGGAGCCTGCGGAAACAAAGGCCAGGTCGTCCCCGCTGTCATTTACCATATAATTCACATCCGGGCCGGTTATGCCCAGATAGGCCACATCGTCGGTTATGGAAGGGTTCTCCGGGTCGTATATCTGCTCCATATTTCTTTCAAAGGAAAGCAGATAGCTTCTGTCTTTGGTGTATCTGACACGGTAGTACTCATTTACAAGGTAGTAGGAACGGGATCTCCCTTCGCTTGTGGAGATCACGTAGTCATAGCTGAATATCCCCGTGTCTCCGTCAGAATTGAGTATGTTTATATTTTCCTCCCCCTCTATGTGGGGATTCAGACTGCCCCAGGTCACCTGGTCGTAGGAAGAGTGTATGTTTACCCTGGCCAGGTCCGTATTGATGCCCTCGGAATTTGATTCCAGATACCTGGAAAGGGACTCCTCGCTGTTCTTATTGAAGGTCATGGAATGGATGCTGCGGACGTAGTCCAGTTTTTCTTTTGTCAGATCATCCGGATCTACGATGATCCTTGTGTAATACAGGATGTCAGAGACCTTTTCGGTGCTGAGCCGGATGGTGAGCATGTATTCGGTGTTTCTGTCGATCAGGTCCTTCAGGGAGAAATTCACAGATGCACTGTCCGAATTCCCGGTAAATGCAGGAAGTTCCGTGGATTCTATGAGCCTGCCGCCCCCGATGCTGCGGACTTCGTAAAAGGCGGAGGTCACTTTCTCCCCGTACAGGTCAGCATAGACCGTGACCGTTCTGGTCTCGTCCAGGGGCAGGAAGGAGGCTCTCATAAACGAGCAGTCCATCTGATCGGAATACCCGTTCATGCGGTTTATATACAGCCCGTCGTATCCCATGTACAGCACGGGGTATGAGGCGTCGGACATCTCCTCCGCTACATCGGAACTGCCGGCCTGCATGACATCCCCGGTTATAAAGGATACGATGATGAACACTGCTATAAGATATATTGTGATCAGTATATTTTTCTTCATAGTTTGGTTTGACTTTTCCCTGCTCGGCTCCTACACTGTATGTTACAGGATCGGAATGATTAATCAGCACAGTTACGGGGTATCTCATATGGATGATCTGATCATTTACCGCAAAAGGCTCATTCCTGATGAATGCATTCTGCTTAAGAATGACATTCTCGTCAGTCGTGACGATTCAAAACTGGTCACCCGGTGGAAGACCATTCATCCCAGACCCGATATGGATCACGGGTCGTCGGTCTATTATCTCGAAAAAGGATGGAAGATCAGCCGTTTCTGCCGTGCCGATTCCTCGCTCCTCTACTGGTACTGCGATATAGTCGATTACAGTTTTTCCCCGGACGGCCGTGAACTGACCACCACCGACCTTTTGGCTGATATCATCATCTATCCCGACGGTCAGATCAGGCTGGTGGATCTGGATGAACTGGCCGTTGCCTTCGAAAAAGGGCTCATCAGCGGGGAACTCATGACTAAATGCCTTAATACTCTTGACTCCCTGCTGAAAGAGATCTACGCGGGGAATCTTCCTCTGCTCACAGAACCACTCCTTCAGTAAAAAATATGTCCCCCGATGGTGTACCTGGGGGTCACCCCTGCCGTGGGGGTGCGGAAATAAAGACAGTCGGAAACCGGAGTCTGCCCGGACATGGCGGCGTCTGCGGCTGCGTAGCAGGTGTCTGACGCACTGCCGTTTGCCAGAGCCAGGGCCAGACGCCCGCTGGCCACGGGAGAAAACTGCCTTGCCTGGTATATGACTCCCACCACAGTGTTCGGGTACACCGCTGACCGCACCCTGTTCATGACAACAGACCCTACGGCCACCTGGCCTTCGAAGGGCTGGTTCCCGGATTCGCAGTATATCAGTGCTGCAAGGAGAGTCCTGTCGTCTGCGGCAAACTGTATCTCCGATATATTTCTCCAGGCCGACTGTTTTGCAAGGGCTATCAAACGTTCCTCTTCAGCCAGCTGGGCTTTCAGCCGGGAGATATCGCTGTTCTGCTTTTCTATCTGTGCTTCGTAGGCCAGAGCTTCAGCTTCCGCCGAGTCTATTGCGCTTGAAAAGCGGTCTATGCTGCCCTTGGTGCTGGACACCAGACCGGTTATCCTGTCCTGCTGCAGCTGTACTTCCTGTTTGTCCGCATCCAGAGCTTCCTTCTGCTTTTCCAGTTCTTTTTCCAGGTTTTCCAAAAGGGCTTTCTTTTCTCTGAGACTGTTTTCCGCAGCCTTGTAATCCTCCAGCACCCGGGACTGATACCCGGAAAAAGCTTCGATATAGTCGGCTCTGTTCAGAGCGCTGTTCATATTTCCGCTGTCCAGGAGCAGATCCATATACATCCTGTTGCCGCAGGCATACTGGATGCGTATCTGTTTCTTCATGTCCTCGTACTGGGTGTTTCGGAGTTCCTCTGCCTCCCCCAGGGCTTTGGCAGCCTTTTGGATCTCCTGATCTGTAGTCTCTATATCGGTTTCTTTGCTTGCTATATTTGACTCAAGCTCAGCTATTGAGTCGCTCACATCTGACAGCTGGCCGTTCAGATCCACAAGGGTGTCCTCCAGGGAGTCCTTCTGGTCTTCCATCGCATCGATGTTCTTATTTACCTGATCCAGCTGGTCTTCCGTGTTGGCTTTCTGTTTTTGGGCTTCCTTAAGCTTTGATTTTGTGGTCTCGGAGGCATGGGAAAGAAGGCCGGGCAGAGACAGGGAGACTGCGGCTATGATGGTGAAAGTCAGTATCGATCTGCGGATCCTGCCGGCGTTCATCTGTGATGTCCGGTGATCATTCCTCTATCTTGGCGATCCTTCTGGCATGGCGCTCGATCCCTGAAAAGGGGGTGTCGAGAAAGATGTCTGCGATGGAGACTGCCAGAAGAGGCCCTGTGATCCCGGCGCCTATGGCCAGCATGTTGGCATCGTTGTGCATTCGGGTGAGTTTTGCCGTGAGTTCATCGCTGCAAAGGGCACAGCGAATGCCCGGGACTTTGTTGGCGGTTATACTGACCCCGATGCCCGTAGTGCAGATGACGATACCCCTGTCACAGGTTCCGTCGGCCACAGCTTTGGCAGCAGGCTTTGCATAGTCGGGGTAATCGCAGGACGAAGTGTCGTTGCATCCAAAATCTCTGTATTCAAGACCTTTTTCTTCCAGATGCTCTTTGAGCAGTTCTTTAAGCTCGTAACCACCGTGATCAGATGCTATGGCTATCATAGTCCCTCCTTTATTTTGAATGCCGGCGGGTATGGCACCGTACCCCGCCCTTTGACGGGTTCATTCACCGGCGTTTACAGTCTTTCTGCCTGCCGCTTTCAGCAGCCTGTTCATCACAGCGCAGTACAGCCCCGGTCCCTCGAAGGATTCGGAGTAGATCACATCCGTGCCTTCGTCGTCAAATTCCCTGAGGACCCGGTACAGAGAAGAGGATATCTCCGCAGGATCGTCTCTGTCTCCCAGGTTCTTTACGCTGTCAGCATTGTATCTGTCTGCGGTCATTTTGCCCGCTATGACGCCTGTTTTAAGACCGCGGGCGCTGCACCGGGCAGTGTTTATGTTTATGTATTCTATCACTTTTTCCGGGGTTCCGTACACAACAGTGAGGTCCCCTTTGGGTGCGTAATGCCGGTATTTCATGCCCGGGGCTTTCGGCGGGGCATTTGTGTCCTCCCCGGTTGATCCGGGGTCTGAAGAGACAGGTCCTGCAACGCTGCAGAGCATTTCTGCGGTGATGAAGCCGGGCCTTAAGATCACAGGCCTGTCTTCAGTCAGGTCTACAATTGTGGACTCCAGACCTATGGGGCTGGATCCGCCGTCCAGTATCATGTCCACCCTGCCATCCAGATCTTCTATCACATAACGGACATCCGTGGGGCTGGGCCTGCCGCTGATGTTTGCGGAAGGGGCCGCAACGAAACCTCCGGAAGCCTTTATGAACGCATTTGCAGTGGGGTCCGAGGGCATCCTCACCGCCACAGTGCCCAGACCTCCCGTGGTCTCTTTGGGAAGGGAGGGTTTCTTTTTCAGAATGAGGGTCAGAGGCCCGGGACAGAAGGAATCCATGAGTTTAAACGCCAGATCCGGGATATCTTCCGCGATCTCATACAGATCCTTTTTGTATGCGATATGCACGATGAGAGGGTTGTCGGAAGGCCTTCCCTTGGCAGCATAGATCTTCTTTGAGGAACCGGGGTTGAAGGCGTCCCCGCCCAACCCGTAAACGGTCTCTGTGGGAAAAGCCACAAGACCGCCTTCCTTTATGATCTGTCCTGCTCTTTCTATTGCATCTTCAGTGATATCCCTCACTATCTGAGTTTTCATTTATCTGCCTCTGAAACCGTGAGAACCTGCGCCCTAGGGTGTGACTTTGGGGGCGTTCACATACTCTTCTATGACATCCCACACATCCGGGGTCTCGTAATTCAGACACCAGGAGGAGACTCCCGCAATGCCTGCGGCCTTCATGACGGAAAGCTTGGCTGATATGGAATCCGCTTCCTCCAGCCATGCCTGATGAAGGGTGTCTCCGCTTTGGTTTTCACCGTAATACTGACAGACCGAGTCATCCCAATTGAACTCGATCCCCAGTTTTTCCGCATAGTCCCTGGCGGCCTTCATCCCCAGGGCTTTGCTGGAGACCTCGCCGTTTGTGGTGGACCATACCCTTGTGTAGAAGGGCACGGCATTTATTATCTTTTCTGCGGGGACCTCTTCGAGAGTGGCTTCGATGCCGTTTCTCACAAAATCTATGGAGGCCACGGAGCCTGCAAACTCTGAACCCGAATAGTGTTCATCATATCCCATTATGACCACATAATCTGCCACCTTACCCTGTTCAGCCCTGTCGTAGTGGTCTGTCTTGTCGGTGGGAACATAGTTGTCGATGGAAAGCACCTTGCCGGAAAGCCTGCAGGCGATGGACAGTTCCCGGATGAATTCCACATAGTCTTTTCCTGATTCATCGGGCACATTTTCAAAGTCCAGGTTCAGACCGTCTGAACCGGTCTCATTCAGATGGGCCATTATGTTGTTCACAAGGGCAGTGCGGTAATTAAGACTGCTCAGGACCATCGGAGCATCCCCGGTGCCGCTGGTGAAATCATCCAGCATGGGCCAGACCTGCAAGCCCATGTCGTG
>JAILIO010000122.1 GCA_024695225.1 Lachnospiraceae bacterium | reverse complement strand
CACTGCCTCCTTAAATTCATCCACCGTATACTTGTTTACAGCACGGATATAGAATACGGGGCCCTCCAATATAAACCCGGTGGGATTCCCATTTCCATCGACTTTGACACAGTCGGTTCCCCATTTCTCCACCGCTTTCTTGTCAATGCCAAACTTCTCCATTGCCTTTGAATTAAGCCACATGGAATGAGCGGCATTTTCCGTCAGCATCATCACCTTATCAGGGCAAATTGCATCCAGCATACTATAGTGAGGCTCCACGCCATGCACCTCAAAGCCCATGCCCTGATAAACCTTCTTCTCGGGATGTGCTTCCATATATGCCTTCATTTTCTCAACACATTGCTCCAGGCTGGCTTTCGGATCCAGAATTTCCATCAGGCACATTTTCCAGCCGGTTCCGCCGGGATGGGAGTGTCCTTCCAGAAACCCCGGATAAACGCTGTTAGTTCCATAATCATAAATCTTCGTATTCTCGTCACAGAGCTTCCTGGCTACCTCGGCTGCACCGACATAGAGGATCTTATCCCCTTTTACCGCTACCGCTTCTGCAAAGGGTTTATGCTCATCCATTGTAATAACATTACCCAAAACAACCATATCTGCGTATTTATCCATGCCCAGTCTCCTCTCCTTTTGACATATCTAACGACCTCTTTTTTACTCATCTGACACACGTTTTCCAACTACAATAAAAGTTGATGATACAATATCTCAACTTTTCGTTTCGTTTTTTGCAGTTTGTCTATTCTATTTTTTGCCATTTATACCCAAAGATTTACAAAGTACTCATTTATCAAAATCCCTTTTCTTGATTGAAGGTCCGATGTATAAAATTGTGTATATACAATAAGGACACTTTTCCGAAAAAAGAGTTATCAGCTTGGTTTTATATTAGACACAACAGAACCTCCCCTCTCTTTTAAAACATCTTATCAAGAGGTATATCCCGTTGCAACATGATTTGTACGTGTAACTGTCTTTAGACGTAAATCTAAAATGATTCCTTCCTTGGTATCAGTATTCTTCTAATACATCTCCAGGTGTATCTGGCGGTATACCTACGTATTCACTCAGACTTATAAATCCGACTCTGGGGAACTGATTTATGCCTGGCTGTTTTCAGGAAGAATATAGCTGAGGACCATAGCGACGATAAACACAACAGCCACTACATTTCCGCTAAATACATCTTGTACAACTTTGGGAAATGCCTGCCATATGTCTGCCTCTGAGGCTGCGGTTAAGCCCACACCAAGAGATAAAGAAACGGAAGCAATTGTGATATTACGTTGATTAAAGCCGCAAGCCGCAATCATTTGCATTCCGGAAATAAGAATCTGACCAAACATCATAATTGTACATCCACCGAGAACAGGCTGTGGAAGCGAAGCAAAGAAATTACCAATAGGTGGGATTAATCCCCCCAGGATCATTGCAACAGCTCCAGTCATGATAGTGAATCTATTAACAACCTTGGTCATGTTAATAAGACCAACATTCTGGGAAAAAGAGGTTATAGGCGAACAACCAAATAAAGATGAAACTGCTGAGACATAACCATCTACTGCCAGTGAACCTGAGATCTCATCAGTTGTTATTTGCCTGTTGAGACCGCTTGAAACCAAGGCTGTTGTATCACCAATGGTCTCTGTTGCAGACACCAGAAATATAAGAAAAACAGATAGAATGGCTCCAATATTGAATTCCGGAATAAACATCAAAAAATGAGGGAAAGATATAATCCCCCCTGACATCACTGTGCTAAAGTCAATTTTCCCAAAGAAAATTGATAAGATATATCCTACGATAAGACCTGCTAAAACCGAAAGATGTTTTAGATAACCCTTTGCGAAGGTGGACCATAAAAGGCATACAATAAGTGTTGTTACTCCAATTATCAGATTACTTGGAGATCCAAAATCATTGGCATATCCGCCACCTAAGGAACGGACTCCAACTGTAAAAAGAGATAATCCTATTCCTGATACAACACAAGCGGACACAATAGGCTTTATAAGCCTAAAAAGCCTTCCTCCAAACAATCCTATGGTTCCTTCCAAAATACCTCCAACCAACACAGCACCAAGCATCGTTGGATACCCATAATTAGCTGCTATTGTACAGAGTATGGTCACAAACGTAAAACTTATCCCCATGACAACTGGAAGCCTTGAACCAATCTTCCATATGGGATAGAGCTGAATCAATGTACCAAGACCTGCAATAAACATGGCATTTTGCAGAAGTATGCCAACCTGTTCCTGAGAAAGAGCAGGTTGGGCAGCTGCAGCCACAATGGTTATTGGTGCAAGATTTGATACAAACATTGCCAGCACATGCTGCAATCCAAAAGGTATGGCCTTTAAAACAGGAACTCTTCCATCAAGGTTATAAATATTATCAATACTTATTGTGTTTTGTTTTTTTGAATTCATCTTATCCCTTTTTTATTAAACCTGAACCTCCGACATTCGTCACCTTGGTGGTGTTATGATAATGCCTAAGATCGTTGACTCTTTTGTTGACTTTATCCTCATTATATTCTTTACTGTATATACTTTTATCTATCATTAATCTAATATCTACCACCTTTTTCCATCTGGTGCTAAATCAGGTAAATGAGATAAATGGTACAAAGTATTAGTTATTCAAGCTCAGTAAATCCTTTGCTTTTCTTAAACATATATGTTTAGTTTTGGTGCAGAATATGGCGTATTTTTATCTCAATTCCACATTTTATTCCGACTATCTGATTTTTTGTTGCCAAAATGTTGCCAGTAAATTCTTTTTGATATACCTCCGAAAGTTTTCATTCTCCCCAATAATCTACGGATTCCTGAGTGCGACCTGATATACCGAACAGTCTCATCATAAAATCTT